>JBFJNW010000026.1:0-8067 GCA_041617975.1 Saccharimonadales bacterium (SeqCode) | reverse complement strand
TTCACACAAATATCAGCAAGCTAATATTTTATCTCAGGCAGCATATCGAGCATATCTTCGTAGTCTTCCACGAATTTCATGTATTCTCCGAAAATATCTTGGTAAGAACTTGTTAGCGGAAAGATTGCCATCAAAGTGGACAATGCTTGATATAATGAGAGAATGAAAAAACTATTATTTTTGATCGCATTGTCGTTTACGATTATTACATTTGTTCCTGCCCTAGCTCTTGCCGCTAAGCCGGAAGGAGCAGGAAAACCAAAACCACCGTCTGATGGTGGGGGTAGTTCAACGGAACTTGTAGGATATGATATCTCATACCCACAGTGCGGTAGAAAATTACCAACTGACCATCACTTTGGTATTGTTGGGGTAAATGGTGGTAATGCCGCTACCTTTAACCCATGTTTAGCAGAGCAATTAGTATGGGCTGACAGTGCTCAACAACATCCAAAACAAGATAAGGTTCAGTTATATGTAAATACTGCAAATCCTGCCCAAGAAAGCATCTATAACTGGAAAAGCTGGCCAACATCTGGCTCAACTCCATATGATGAATGTAGTGGCGTAAAAAATAATAGCCTAGCTTGTTCATGGCAGTATGGCTGGAACCGTTCAGCCGAAACAGAAGCTTACTTTATCGAAAAGGCTCAAGAGGCAGGCATTGAACTCAATACGAGTAATTTGATTTGGTGGCTTGATGTTGAAACAATGAATTCATGGCAATCGGGCTCGCGCGAAGCATTGGAAAAGAATGTAGCGGCATTAGAAGGCTTTGCGGCTTATTACAAAGCACAAGGCGCTCGTATAGGACTTTATTCAACAGAATATCAGTGGGAAGTAATAACAGGTAACTTCATTGGATCAAATAGTAATCTGAATGCGCTACCTAATTGGCGTCCAAGTGGTGCTAGTTTAGCTAATGCAATTAACAACTGCGGCGTACCACCTTTAACTGCGGGTGGCTCAATTGTGCTAACTCAATATGTTAAAAAGAACCTAGACCACAATCATTCATGTCTCTAGTTGATTTTTGTTATCGAGGATTCATTATAAGATTTCTGAATATTAACGACATTTATCTCTATGAGGATAGCTTATGCAAGGCTATAAATTGAGTAAAGACCCGATACCACCGCTAAAAATTACGAATTTGTCTAAATCTTACGGCAAATTTAAGGCACTTGATAATGTTTCGGTTGAACTGATAAAAGGTGAAGTTTTTGGGTTTTTGGGGCCTAATGGAGCTGGTAAAAGCACAGCGATTAGGACAATCCTTAATTTTATGGCTCCGACATCTGGAGAGATTATCATATACGGCATGAACAGCATCCGCGACAGCGTAAAAGTTAAAAACAAAATTGGGTATTTAGCAGGCGATACGGCCCTGTATGAAGATATGACAGGGAGAAAGTTAGTAGAATATTTGTCAAAACTGGGCAAGGACACTGATTGGACCTACGTAAAAACTTTAGAAAAACGCTTGAATGCTAATATGAATCGGCCCATAAGTGAACTGTCAAAAGGTAATAGGCAAAAAGTTGGTCTAATCCAAGCATTTATGCACAAACCAGAACTCATTATTTTGGACGAACCAACAAGTGGATTAGATCCGCTGATGAAACAGGTTTTTTATGACATGGTGCTGGAAATGCGATCCCAAGGAAAAACTATATTTTTGTCGTCGCACGATTTAACAGAAGTCCAAAAAATATGCGATAGGGCAGCGTTTATTCGCGAAGGAAAATTAATTAGCATAGAAGACATTAAAAAAACTAGTAGTCTTAAATTTCGCAAATACGAAGTTACGTTTGAGGCTAAACCTAAAGAGTCTTGGTTTAATAAACTAAAAAGCACAAAAGATATATTTGTAGACGGAAATCGAATGGAAATAAATGTTACTGGGAATGTTTCTGAATTTATTTCCGCGCTAGCAAAGCATAAACCAATTGATATAGACGAGCTAGAAACGACCTTGGAAGACATGTTTATGCATTATTATGAGAGTAAAGAACAATGACATATTCTATTTTATTTAAAGGCCTAAGGGATAAAAAAGTCAGTACGCTTTCGTGGGCTTTTGCACTATTTGTCTTTGCAATGTTATTTGCTGCTATGTATAAAATTGTCGCAGGCGACCTTAATACATATATTGCTAGTTTTCCAGATGAATTTTCTGCATTTTTGGGTGATTTTAGCAAAGCTACTACGACAAGTGGCTGGCTTGGGATTGAACTTTACGGGCTTTTCGTACCATTAATATTAGCTATAGTCGGTGCTAGTAATGGGGCTTCAACTATTGGAAAGGAAGAAGATTCGGGCACCTTGGAGCTGCTGCTTGCAAGCCCTATTAGCAGAAGCTCAATTGTTACTCAAAAAACTGCGACAGTTTTATTTATTTTACTATTTATTGCACTTGGGCCATATTTTGGAGCTGCACTCGGAACACTGATCTTTGAATTTGATGTGAATCTATTCAATGTTTTTTGGGCTTCTGTTTCGGCTTGGATGCTGGGAGTATTTTTTGCGATGTTGTCGTTAGCAGTTCAGGGAGTAACCGGAAAAACTCGTTTAAGTTTTGGGGTTGGTAGTGGGGTGGTGGCTTTTACATATGCTTTAATTGTAATATCAAAATTAGTGGATTCTTTAGAGTCATTAAAATACATATCGCCATTTCACTATTATAATGTCGACGAAATTCTAGAGTCTGGTCCGAACTTTACGATAATGAGCGTTTTGATTATTTGTGCTATTTTGCTGTTTTCAGTCGCATTGGCGGTTTTCAGCAAGCGCGACACTGGAGTGTGATAATCATTACTGCAATCAGCTGTCCCTAGTTGTACAATTACACACATGAAGCAGTATATTTTTGATGTTAGGCAGCCTTATGAGTATGAAGCAGGCCATGTTGACGGCGCTATAAACATTCCTCATGACGACATTGACTCTTTCAAGCCAGTGTTGGATGATATTCCAAAAGATTCTCAGATAATACTGTATTGCCGATCAGGCCAGCGAGCATCTGTGGCTAAAAGGTCATTACACGAACTAGGATACGACAACGTACTAAACGCTGAAACTGCAGATCAAGTAAAAAACCTACAAGTTTGACTAAAATCTATTGAAACACTCTTAAATAGCGAGTATTGTTATTTCTCGCCATAAGATAAAGTTAAGAGGTTAGATGAAAGAGCAGTTTAGGAAAATTCCAGAAACGAGGGCCGAGTTGCGTAAAAACGATATGCCAGCTTGTCAGTACGACATTCGTAGTATTGGACAGGTGTGGGGAGAGGACGCAGCAGAAGAATTACGATTTGTTTGTAAAAAAGTTCGCCTTGATGGTGGGGTTAGTCCTAGTATTTGGAAAGTAGTATTGCCGGAGGGGATTGAAGGTGCCTTAAATGAGCACGAATTGTTTAGATGTGTAGGTAATCTTATGATCTGGTGGGGGCTTCAGGAAGAAAATCCACACTAATTTATGAACTTTTTGCTACAATTATCCGGACGGTGCGTTGGCCGAGAAGTTAGGCATGGGTCTGCAAAACCTAGTAGACGGGAGCGTTACCCGTACGCACCTCCAATTTAAATCAACGGGCGAGTGGCGGAATTGGTATACGCGGTGGACTTAAAATCCGCTGCCTGAATAAGGCTTGAGGGTTCGAGTCCCTCCTCGCCCACCACTTAAAAAGACTGACTTTCGTCGGTCTTTTTTAAATTCAAATGATGCACTCAAAAATATTTCCCATATTACTTCTTATGCTATTATTACTACAAGATATGAATTAGCACGGAGATACAATTTGAAAATAAAAACTCACCAAAAAAGTAAATTGGGCAAGATAATTAAAAAATATGAAAATAAAAAATCTTTAATCTTATTTGTGCTGTCTTTTATGGTTGTTGGCTTATTCTTGCTTCTTAGGACATATGCATCCACTGGATCTATTGAAACCGCAATGAACAATCAGCTTGCAGCATCTTTTGACCGGATTAATTCGGATGTCCTAAAAATTGAGTTGCCGGATAACAATGCCCGGTTAACTGAAATAAACTTACGAGAGCGGAGTTTACTGGCGTTAACCATAGCGAGCGCCTTAAAGACTAATACTTATGACTCTTCAATTACAGGAGTTGGTGAAACTGAAGCTAAACAAATAGCAATAGATTTAGTGGATGAAGTAAGTAAGAGGCATGTGGGTAACGATCCAAATGGTTGGGGTGGGGATTATGGACACAATACCGGAATCGTATCGGATCTTGCATTAGCAAATTGGCTGCTTGATAAACCCGAAAAATCAAATATGAATGCTCGTAGAATGGCACAAAACACAGCGAATAATTTGATTCTAAAGCAACCTGAGTTTACGTGGCAGGTAGAAGGTAAAACGCAATCTTTTGAGCACGGATCTGCAAGAGCTGATGTGATAGTTGGTGACTGGGACGGTGACGGGATTGATACTTTAGCTTTCAGAGAACCGAATTCTAGCGAAATTAAGATGCTAAGTAGAAATAATTCAGAAGTTCAAAGAGTAAAGATTTTTCAATATGGTAGAGCTACCGATACTTTAATTGCTGGTGACTGGGACGGTGATGGAATTGACACGATCGGAGTTAAAAGAGGTAGAACCTATTATTTGAGAAATTCGAATGATAGTGGTTCTGGAGAGATTAAGTTTGATTATGGGCGATCAGATGATGTGCCGCTAGTTGGTGATTGGAATGGGGATGGTGTAGACACGTTGGGAATAAAGCGAGGGAGAAATTACTTCCTTACAGATACTCATAGCTCAAAAAACGCTCAGTATAGCTTTTCTTACGGTAGGCCTGACGACATTGTTCTTGCACACGATAGAAATAGCGATGGAAAAGATGGGATTAGTGTTTATCGCCCATCAGATGGAGTTGTTTACATTAAGCATGGATTGTCGCAGGGTGATGCTAATGAGCACTTTAATCTAGAGGTTAATAGTATTCCATTAACTGGTAAATGGACTGCAAAAACATACGATCAATTTGGGTCAAGAATTGGATCTATCAACAAGCTGCGTAATAGTTCTGTAATCTTAAAGGAGCAGGGAAACTCTCTTTCCGAAGAAAACGCCTGGCACGCTCAAGCCTTGGCCAGTGCATTATTAAACATGCCAGGACATAAAAATGCCGGGAAGTGGCAAGAAAGTTACAATAGTTATGCAAAGGCTGCATATTCGACACCGCAAGATAATTTAGCAGGATGGAATGTTGGGCCAACCGGTGTGACAATAAATCATGGTGTAGAGAATCCGGATTACGCTGCAGCGGTACAAGTTTTGTGGCACTCGGGAACTATAATGAAGTTGGCAAACATGGACGATAGCGCAGCGTACACTAACTCCAGATTAATGTATGATTTTATTAAGTCTGAATATTATGGCAAGCGCGGTAAACTGATTTATCCGAAAGAAAGTATGTATACCGGAGCAGATCCGCTGGCAAAGAATACGAATCATAAAAACAGGCCAGAGTATGGGTTTAAGCGTCATTTTGCATATGCAGGTCTTGATCATCACGCTAGCATCATGGGCTTTTCATCAAGTGCGAAACATAGAAATGAACATATTAGTGAAGTTGGCAAACAACAAAGACAGTCAAAGTCAGGAGCTATATATGATCTTGATAAGATTAAGTACCTAACAAATGGAAGAGAAAATATAACATGTAGTGAAATGGCCAGCGTAAGACTAGAAGCCGGCAGTCCTTATAGATCAGATTATATATTTTGTAACGAATTTGCTGGTAGGTTGCTATCTGATGCAATTCTTGCTGATTGGGCTTATTAAATACTGATATATATCAGCGTAGAATTTGATATACTTAAATTATAAGAACATAAGGAGAAATAATGATTTTTGTAATAATTGGTGTAATTGTTGTACTGGTTCTTGCAGTAGTAGGTATGTATAACGGCCTCGTAAAGGCAAATGTGCGAGTTGATGAAGCTTGGAGCGATATAACTGTGCAACTAAAGCGCCGAGCTGACCTTATTCCAAACTTAGTAGAAACTGTTAAAGGTTATGCTAAGCAGGAAAAGACTGTATTTGAAGAAGTAACAAAAGCTCGAAGTGCAATCATGAATGCAGAAGGCGTCAAAGAGACTGCCGAAGCCGACAACATGTTTACAGGAGCAATGAAAAGCCTATTTGCAGTTGCAGAGGCCTACCCAGACCTTAAGTCCAACGAAAACTTTAAGCACCTTCAAGAAGAACTAGTGGACACTGAAGACAAAGTTCAGGCTGCACGACGGTTCTATAACGGATCTGCAAGAGACCTAAACATTAAGATTCAGGTTTTCCCTACCAATATTTTTGCAGGAATGCTTGGATTTTCTAAGCGAGAGTTTTACGAAGTCGATGAAGCTGAAGCAGCTCAAATTGCCAATCCTACAGCTGTTAAGTTTTAATATATATTTGTAATTAACAGAGAAGAGAATAGAAGTGTACTCAGAGATAGCTGCAAATAAACGAAAAACATGGTTCTTGTTACTGGGATTCGTGGTGCTTATCGCTGCACTGGGTGGCTTCTTTGGCTGGTATACCGATAATTTCTTTATCACCCCATTTGTTTTAATGGGCGCAGGACTTTACGCATTAATAAGCTACTACTCTGGGAGTAAGCTCGCGTTAACAATAAACAGGGCTCATCAGATACAAAAAAGTGATAATCCAAGGTTGTGGCGAATCGTAGAAAACCTGAGTATCACTGAAGGCATGCCAATGCCTAAGGTCTACATAATGAATGATCCAGCGCCTAATGCATTCGCCACCGGAAGAGACCCAAAAAATGCGGTAGTTGCTGCAACTACAGGATTGCTGGACATTATGGATGATCAAGAACTTGAGGGTGTTATGGCTCATGAAATGGGACATGTTAAAAACTACGATATACGCGTTTCGATGATTGCATTTGCGCTAACTGCTGTAATTTCAATTATTGCAGATATTGCCTTGAGGTTGACGATATATAGCGATGACGACAACAGAAGCCCATATGCACTTGTATTTGGCTTACTGGCGGCTATTTTAGCGCCTTTGGTGGCAACTATGATACAGCTAGCAATATCCAGAAAAAGAGAATATCTTGCTGACGCCACAGGAGCATTAACAACCAGGTACCCTGAAGGGCTGGCACGAGCGCTCGATAAAATTGGGGCATATGGAAGCACAATGCAAAAACAAAGTAGCTCTACAGCTCATTTGTTTTTTGCTAATCCTTTAAAGAAATCAAGTTTTTCTGGGTTATTTAGCACTCATCCACCAGTAGAAGAAAGAGTTCGACGTCTGCGCAAGATGACTGAGGTAGCGTAAAGTGCCAACTGCAAAAAAGCCTTCACCTAAGACTAAGAAATCTGAACCAAAAAATAAAAAACAGAGAAAACTAGAAAAAATACAGTACAAGTCTTTTAGGCTTAGTAAGCGGATTCGGCATGAAGCACCACCATTGCCTAAGGCTAGACATATATTTGTAGATACAGTGAGGCTGCTTTTTAAGCACAAGAGATTGTTTGTGGGAATCGTATTAGTTTATTTGATTTTTGGATTAGTCTTTGTGCGAGGATTTGATGTGCTAAGCAGCAACTTTTCAGAAACTAAGTCACTAGTTAGTGAAATATTTTCAGAAGAATCAAGGCTACTAATTGGTACTGCACTTGTAGGGGTGCTATTTAGTAATGCCTCACAGGGATCTAGCGACGTTGCAAATCTATATAGTTCAATATTGCTACTAGTGACCAGCTTGGCGGTAATTTGGGCACTCAGGCAGGCTCACGCCAAGAAAAAGCCTAAAGCTAAAGACGCTTTTTATAGCGGTATGTATCCGTTAATTCCGTACTTGTTGGTGTTGATGATGATTGTTGTTCAGTTGTTGCCGCTAATTATTGGGAATGCAATTTATACAATAGTTATTTCAAACGGCATTGCAGTTACAGGATTTGAACAAGCTTTATGGATATGCCTGTTTGCTGCTAGTGCCCTACTGTCGTTATACATGATAACTTCGTCGATTTTTGCGCTATATATTGTGACTTTGCCAGAT
>JBFJNW010000025.1:0-8106 GCA_041617975.1 Saccharimonadales bacterium (SeqCode) | reverse complement strand
GCGTTTATGTTTATAGCATTACCGGTATTGTCTACAATTATTGGAACAATTATGGAATCAATACTGAAATTCTTATTGTATTAATGTATACTTTGTAGGACTTGGTGCAATGCACTAGGTCGGCCAAAATGATAATCTGAATACTTATCATTAGGGAGTTCAATATCTGGTGTAGACGTGTTTACACCGTGCGAACACCCACCTGGGATTTTACTCCAGGTTGTCATGGTCGATCTAGTACACTACGCCAAGTTTTTAGATTATGAGCATAGAGTCGCCGTAGCTTAAAAATGAATAGTTTTCTTTGACTGCTTCTTCGTAGGCTTTGCTAAGATTATCCCAACCAGCGAATGCTGCAGCCATCATGAGAACCGTAGATTTAGGAGCATGAAAATTGGTCAATAAAACATCTACTATTTTAAATTTATACCCAGGATAGATGAAGATATCTGCCTCCCCGGACATGTCATTATTATTGTGTTCACTTTTTATATCGTCAGCACAGTACTCTAATGTTCTAGTAACCGTAGTGCCTATCGCTAGCACCTTGTTACCTCTGTTATTGGCCTTCAATATGGCGGATTGCGTTGTAGATGGCACAACAAAGTATTCACTATGCATTTTGTGATTTTCTAGCGTTTCCGTCCTTATTGGCAAGAATGTTCCCATGCCTACGTGTAGGGTCAGCGGTTCGATAATTACACCTTTTTTTTGCAGTGATTCTTCCAGTTCTTTAGTGAAATTTAGCGATGCAGTTGGCGCGGCAACTGACCCTTCTTTGTCGGCAAATACTGTTTGGTATCTTTCGATATCGGACTTAGAGGCTTCGCGGTGCATATATGGGGGTAAGGGGACTGAGCCATATTTTTTAGCAACGCTGAGCAATGGCTCGCTGCACTTAACCCAAGCATTGCCGTTGTTGCCAAGGCGCGTGACTAAAAGTGTGTGTTCGCCAATAGTTAGTTTTTCATCAACGCGGATAACACCCCTATGAAGCACTTCTCGAGTGTAGGGATCTGTGTTTCCATGTTTTTCCAGCAATAGAACTTCACGGTCTTGGCCTTTTTGATTTTTAACCTTTAATCTCGCTTTTATAACTTCTGTATCATTTCTTATTACAGTATCCCCGGGCCCAAGATAATTAACAACGTCCTTATACTTGCCGTGTTTAATTTCGCCTGTATTTTTGTTTAAAATTAGCAGTCTTGCATCACCTCTTATTTCTGGAGGCTTTATTGCAATTAGCTCTTTTGGAAGGTGATAATTATAATCGTTAACATTCATTGCTATAGTATCTGTTAACATAAAGGCATGTGGCAAGAAAAAAATCAAAAATTATACAAAAAGTTTACTTTCAAGGATTTTCAAGAAGCGCTCGAGTTTATTAACAACCTTGGCTCTTTAGCAGAGGAGCACAATCATCACCCAACAATCTCCAACACTTATAACGTCGTTGAATTAGAGCTATCTACTCATGATGAAAATGATTCTATAACTGTTAAAGATCATAAGTTAGCAGAGGCAATTGATCTTATGCTAGATCCCAAAAAAGATGATAAAAAGAACACATTAAAGCACAACGGACACGTTAAGCTATATTGCGATGGGGGCTCAAGAGGCAATCCAGGGCCTTCAGCGTCGGGTTTTGCAATATTGGATGAACATGACCAGGTACTATTCAAAAGTGGCATGTACTTAGGCGTGACGACAAATAACCAAGCAGAGTACCAATCACTTAAGCTTGGACTTCAAGAGGCACAAAAAATAGGAGCACATACCGTTAATGTGTTCATGGACAGCATGTTGGTCGTTAATCAAATGACGGGTAAATTTAAGATTAAAAACAGAGATCTCTGGCCGATTCATCAATCGATAAAAGAGATTGCAGTTCATTTTAAGAAAGTAACATACATGCACGTGCCCAGAGAGTTAAATAGACTAGCCGATGCAGAGGTAAATGAAGTTTTAGACGCAGAAGCTAATAAATAGCGTATAATATCGATCGTTAGGTTATTGGTCGATCGCCCCTCACGGGGAGGAAAGTCCGGGCAGCATAGGGAACGACAGTTGCTAACGGCAACCAGAGGAAACTCTAGGGAAAGTGCCACAGAAACGAAACTGCTTCTAACGAAGTAAAGGTGAAACGAGTGAGGTAAGAGCTCACAGTCCTGTGCGGTGACGTACGGGAGAGGTAAACCCTGTCGGCTGCAAGGAGGTAGTATTGAATATGATGTCCCGTCTCAGTATTACCGCAAGAACCGCTTGATCCTATTGGCAACTTTAGGACTAGATAGATGATCGACGCCCCTTTATTCTCTTGAAGCTCGAGGGCATGAAGGGGTACAGAACCCGGCTTATAGATAGCCTAACAATAAAAAATCACGAGATAACTCGTGATTTTTTAATTATGTAGTGACTATAATTATTTTATAGCTTTTACGACAGCTTCAAATGCTTTTGGCTCGTTAACTGCAAGTTCAGCTAAGATTTTTCGATCTAACTCAACGTTTGCCTTCTTAAGTCCCGCAATTAATTTGCTGTAAGTAGTTCCGTTTAAACGAGCTGCAGCGTTGATTCTTGTGTTCCAAAGCTGTCTAAATGTTCGTTTTCGGTTTTTTCGGTCGCGTGTTGCGTATTGTAACGACTTTGTAATCGCTTGTTTACCACGTCGAACACTAGAGCGGTTAGCTTTAGACATGCCCTTAGTGGCTTTTCTGATTTTTTGGTGGCGCTTATGTGTAGTTACGCCTCGTTTAACTCGCATTATTTAACTCCTAGTTTTCGCTTCAAATTCTTTGCTTCCTTGCCGATTACTTGGCCGGGAATTGCAAAACTGCGCTTTTTAGCTGCAGATTTTTTACGCAAAAAGTGATTGCTCATTGCGCTGCCACGAAGAACTTTACCAGTTTTCGTGATTTTAATTCGATCTTTTGTGCCGCTATGCGTCTTTTGCTTTGGCATGTGTACTGCTCCTTATTACGAAATGAAGTTGTCTTCCAGCCAATTGTGGCTTTTGATCAACATTTATATTTTCACCAAACTTCTCGATAACTTTGTCGGCGAGGACAAAACCAAGATCTTTATGAGCGTTTTCACGTCCTCGATAAAATATTGTGATTTTTGTCTTGTGTCCAGCATCTAAGAATTTTTGAACTTTCTTAAGCTTGACGTCAAGATCATGATCACTGATCTTCATACCAATTCGCATTTGCTTAAGGTCGGGCGATTTTGCATTTCGCTTACTCTTTTGCTGCTGCTTGGTCTTTTGGTAATTAAATTTGCCCCAGTCAACAATCTTCGCAACCGGTGGGTTGGCGTTAGGAGATATTTCAACCAAATCTAGTCCATACTCTTCCGCTGCCTGTAGAGCTTCCGAACGCGACATGACGCCGAGCTGGTCGCCTTGATCATTGATAACACGCAACTGTGGTGCCCGAATTTGTTGATTCAGACGAGTATGTTTACTGATTTGTAATTCTCCTTAGCATTATTGCTGGCTGAGAGCCATCATAACAGATTGGGAAACAGAGGTCAAACTTTTTAATTATGATTTTTACAATTGTAATGGCTGTTTTCTATATTGCAGGGCCTCAGTTATGTGAGGGATCTCTATTGCTTCTGAGGCATCTAAATCAGCAATTGTTCTGGCAACTTTAAGTATCCGCATATAGCTTCTTGGAGATATGTCTAAATTCTCAGCAGCTTTACCGAAGAGGATTTTGGCTTCTTTAGAGAGATTTGCATGCTTTTTTAGACGTTGATTGTCCATGTTTGCATTAGTGATTACAGCGTCATCATATCTTTTATGTTGAATGTGTCTGGCTTTTTCTACTCTTTTTTGAACCTGCTTGGATGAATCGCTATCGCTATTTTGGCTCAAGAGTCTGTCGTGCTTTATATGATCCACATCTACAAATAGATCAATTCGGTCAACGATTGGTCCAGACAGCTTCTTTTGGTATTTTATGATTTGTGTCAGTAGACAGGTGCATTGCTTTGTGCTGCCATAGAAGCCACATGGACACGGATTAGCCGTTGCAATAAAAGTAAAGTCAGCCGGATAAGTAATTGATCCTTGTGCTCTAGAAACAGTAATTACTCTATCTTCTAGGGGTTGTCTCAGCGCTTCAATAGTAGAACGAGAAAACTCAGGCAGTTCGTCAAAGAAAAGCACTCCTTTGTGACTTAGGCTTATTTCTCCAGGCCGAGGTTTCTGGCCACCACCTATAATAGATACCTCACTTGCACTGTGATGGGGTGATCTGAATGGTCGTGAGGTTATGATTTCAGAAAATTCGTTATTAGTTAGACTGTGAAGATGAGTAATTTCTAATAATTCTTCCTGTCTTAAACTGGGTAAAATACCCGGAAATGCCTTTGCGAGCATGCTTTTACCAGTGCCTGGGGGACCGCTCATTAGTATATTGTGAGATCCGGCAGCAGCAATCTCAAGAGCGCGCTTAGCTCTGTCTTGTCCAGTTATAAGAGAAATATCTATATACGGCGTTTTGGTGTTTTCGGGAATTTCTATCTGATCATTTGAAGTAACTTCGTTTAATTTCGATACTCCAGACAGATGGTCGTATAGGGACTTAAGATTATTTACTGGAATAACTCTAATGTTAGGCACAAGACGAGCTTGCATTAGATTAGACTCTGGAACAAAGAATGTTTTATAATTTTTAGCTTTGGCATGAAGTAGACTGCCAATAATACCGCGAACTGGCTTAAGATCACCATCCAATCCCAATTCTCCTAAAAGAATAGAATCAGCAGTGGGATGAGTGCATTGATTACTTGCGATAAGTATCGCAGCCGCAATTGCTAAATCGAGAGCCGGAGAATCTTTAGGAAGATCTGCAGGCGCAAGATTGATGATAATTCTTTTTTTAGGAAACTGAATCTTGCTGCTAGCAAAAGCGCTACGAACACGTTCTTTTGCTTCATCAACCGCTTTGTTAGCAAAGCCTACAATTATTAAATTTGGCAGGCCATTTGTAAGAACACATTCCACATCAATAACGCTTCCATTTAGTCCCGATGCTATGCTTCTGACTTTTGCATTCATGTGGTTAGCGACTCTTCTTTATGTATAAATTATAGCATTAATTTAAAACTAAAATCCCGCCGATGGCGGGATTTTAGAGCGAATGTTGTTGTTTATAAGGACGTGTTTGTTGTGTGTCTTTTCATGGAACAACGGCTTGCGAGAAGCCGTTGTTACAGGTGTCTTTTTGTTTTTGAGCACTTTTTTTATTCAAGTGCTATTCATATCTTAGACAGGTCAATTGATACTGTCAACATGTTTGTGTTTAATTTGTTCAATAAACCTGTGCATAACTACATTAAATTATCATAAGCATTTACAGCTACCTGTTAATAAGGCTCGGTTTGATCAATTATTACGAGACAAAAAACACACTAAAATACATAATCGAGTGCATGTATTGAACACGTTTGCATTATTGTTATTTGGATATGACTTATTGGGCATAAAGGTTTAGAAAATCATAAATAAATATAGCCATTGATACTATGTAGCCATAAAAAGCATTAGATTAGGCATTTATCTTTGAATTTGCACGTAAATAGCATTCGCTACAGTCAAAAAAGGGGATTATGCTGCCTCGAAGTACACATTAACGTATGATACTGGGTTTTAAATGCCTTACTGACTGTACGAAAGGCCTATAAAGCTTTTTATTAACAATCTAAGCTTAGCCACAGTTGTAGTTTACTAATGCGCTAATTCAAGCTAGTGAAGGATAAAAGAGCATTAAAATAGGCACTAAAATACAGCAAAAATATACTTAGATGACAGACATTCATGAGCGCTTTATGTTCACAAGATATGTAAAATGTTTATACGGAAAAATTGATATCAAAGCTTAAAAAGTAATTAATATTATGAATAGATGTTATATATATTAAAAGTTAAATATACAACATAATATTGCGTCTATTTTACGCATGAAGGATTTAGCTAGCAGATAAGATTATATTTATGACAACAAAATGTCATTGACAATTAAGGCTTAATGATGTAGCTTATATACAGTAAGTTGAAGACAAAAACTTACCCTACGATCCAAAACAGATCGATATCGCTCTCATTTGAGAGCGGTCAGTCAAGCCAACGACGACAAGCGCTATAAAGTAATTTTAATGGGCGGATTTGTCGTCTTGGCACCTTGTTTTTTGGCCCTGCTTTCTAAGCAGGGTTTTTTGATTATTGAGTTACAATTAAGTAATCGTGAAACGCAAAATATTACATAGTTTGGTTATATTTAGTCTAATCTTGGGACTGCTTGTGTTCTTTTTTACTACTAATCCCAGAGATCTTGCATTGCCAGTACTATTTTTGCCATTCATAGCTCTGTATGCAATTCTTTACGGTTTGCTCAAAGCTATATCACGCAAGCTTTTTCCTGCTTTATCTGACAATCAACGGAAGTGGGCCGTCACTGTTACTTCTGCATTGCCGGTAGCCTTTTTATTAATCTCTTCAGCGGGGCAAACAGACGCTACTGATTTAGCATTATTTTCGTTATTTATATTCCTAATAATATTTTACTTAAACAGAACAAATTCTTTAAAGTAATTCATAAATTAGTTTGGTATACTAACAGAGATGAATCAAGAAAAATCCAGTTCCAGCACGTCCAACGAGCTTCCGGCCCCGATAGATCAACATTTACCGGATAGCTATAACGAGACTAATAGGTCTAAGCAAGTGGAGAGTGGAATGAGCGTAGGCGCTTATCCTGTTTCGCCAGCAGTAACAACAGCATTTAATAGCGTGAATACTCAACAGTTTAGTTCTACGGCTTCGGTTGCGACTAGTAGCGTGAATACTCCTCAGATAGCCGATGACGTTAGTTTAATTGAAAAAGATTGGGTGGAGAGCTCAAAAAGGATTATTGCAAAAACTGCGGGTGACCCTCATGCGCAATCAGACGAACTTGGGGTAGTTAAAAAGGATTACAAGAAGAAGCGTTTTAATATTGATTCCGATTTAGGTAAAGCGGCATAGTATGTTGGTAAGTTTCTTCTTGGGCTTTATTTTTGTTCTGGCAATAATGTTGCCAATTGGTTTTGTGGTGGCCAGAAAAACTCTTCGCGAACAGAAGAACTTCGAGCGAGGACTTAAAATGGTGCCATTGTTAATTCATCTACCTCCTCAGAGTGATGATGCTGAAGCAGGAGGGCGAGACACCAGAGATGTAGTCGATGAAAACATATCCAAAGCGCAGATAATGTACAACATTATTGCCAGTACTGTGCAAAAAGGTTTTATGGCAAAACATTTCTACGGACAACGACATATAGCATTTGAAATTGTCGGGGAAGGTGGTTTTGTTAAGTTTTATACTGCTGTGCCTGTTTCATTAGTAGAAGTTGTTAAACAAGCAGTTGTGAGTGCTTACCCATCGGCGCAATTAGAAGAATCGCCTGAGTACAATATTTTTTCTAGTGAAGGAAAGATAAGCGGAACGGCTGGTGGAGAGCTAACACTAAAAGAAAACTACGCCTATCCGATTGCGACTTATCAAGACATTAAAAGAGACGCACTTCAATCCATGTTGAGCTCGCTTTCGACGATCGAGGCTGAAGACGGTGTAGGAATTCAAATTTTGCTGAGACCAACAGACTCTGACTGGCGTAAAGACGCATCATCAATTGCAAGCAAAAAAAGAAAAGGCAAGGAATCCAAAGGTGGTGGAGGCGGACAATTGTTCTCATGGTTGGGCCAGGCTTTTCAGGCTCTAACTAAACCTCCAGAAGAAAAGAGCGGTGGCGGAGGGGACAGGCCTGAACTTTCGAGCATGGATCAGTCGATACTTGATGCAATTGACTCCAAGACTCAGCATCCTGGATTTGAGGTAGTGATTCGAATAATTGCATCATCAAATGTACCTCATAAATCACAAGCAATAGTTAAAAATGTTGTTGCGGCTTTTGCTTTATTCGACGCCCCAGGGAAGAACGGCTTCAAATACACTCCCGCTAAAGATGTAGAAGCATTTGTGACATCTTACATAATGCGATTTTTCCCTCAGGAAAATAATAAAAATATATTAAATACTATTGAACTATCTACTTTGT
>JBFJNW010000024.1:0-8116 GCA_041617975.1 Saccharimonadales bacterium (SeqCode) | reverse complement strand
TTCTGGTTCTGGTTCTGGTTCTGGTTCTGGTTCTGGTTCTGGTTCTGGTTCTGGTTCTGGTTCTGGTTCTTTATCATTGTTCTTTTCCTGAGCGTCTTGGACAAGTTCTTCGGTAGTTTCCTCTTGCGTGTTTTCTTCGCCAGATTCTGTTGGCGCTTCAATTGACTGATTGTCTTCTTCAGATATATCAGAATGATCAACTATATTTATTTTTTTCCCGGGTTTAATTTCTGGAGCCCCAGATACAGATTTTTCAGAAGAAACACTGCCTTTGCTTGGCTTAACATCTTTGATCTCTATTTTCGTAGGCAGATCAGCGTCAATTTCTTCAGATTTTGCCTCATCAGTTAGTACTTTGATGTCGGCTGGTTTATTTTGATCAATATCTGAGCTACTTGGCTCAAGCATTCTAGTTATCTTGTCCTCAAGGGCCTTATCTTCGCTGTTGTCAGCTGGTGGTTTATTATTTTTCTTAGCCATATATGTCTTATTTCTTACGCTTAAGTGTAGCAAAATTCGGCATACAATTATATGCTTAAGGTTATGAAATCTGTACCAAAACCAATTATAATAGGCTTTTTTGTTGTCGGAACCTTGCTTATAGCTATAGTTCTTTTTGGAATCACTTCTAGCCTCAACCAAGATACACAATCACAAACTCTGGATAATCTAAATATTAAGACCGGCAACCCTCAAGAAGCCGGCAAAAATCTCGCTAATTAACGCTATTTTTTAGATGACTTCTTAGATTTGGCTCGGCGCTTCTTTTTTTTACTTTCATTTTTTATCGTCTTGTCTGTGCTTCTTATTGGCGTTTCTTTAATGGGTTGCTCTAACAATTTAGTTTTACCGTCATTCTGTTCTGCTCCCAATGCATAAATTATTACTGTCAACATGGCAAAAAACATTACGACCACACCGGACACTACGAGTACCGGATTGGTTGATTTTTTGATTGCGCTTGCTTCATTGCTAGGATTTTTCGCAGGAATACCTTCAGGTATAGAAATCGATGCTTCAGTTTCTGAGCGCAATACGTCGCTGGAATTATCTTGGATATTTGTTGAACTATCTATTAATTCAGTCTGGGTAGGTTGAGGATTTCGAGTTTCAGGAGTCGTTGTTGAAGTAATTTGCTGAGCCTTAATTGATGGCGCAAGCAATATTGATATAATAAATACAACAATCCCAAAAGTACTGAATCTGTGTTTAACAACCATTAGCGGCTACTATAACACGAGGGGTTTATGAGCTCGAAATCTTTGCTTGACTCATGAATATGACAAGCGTAGCCTTGAAGGTATGGTCGCGGAGGGATAAAGCTTTTATAGCATTTTGCTGTTCACGGCCAGCAAAATCAAAAACTATAGAGGAGAGACGATTGTATACTACTCATTCGTCTCTTCTTTTTTTTGCCACTCCAAGCAACTCAAAAATGGCTCAAATAAATCTTCGCTGATTTTCGGGTACACGCTATCGATCTCGCTTTGATCGGGGTTTTTATCGGTGCAAACCAGGTTTTCTATATTTTCAATTAGGACAAAAGGAGTTTGCTCATTTCCCTCACCCATTACTACGTTTGCCGCTGCTGCAAATCCCATAGCTTTGTTTAATACGCTATGTTGAATTTTCTGGCCAAAAATATCATTTTCTCCAATATAGCTACTTAATGCATTAAATCCAGAATGAGCAATTGCTGACCCGACGGTACCTCTGCGAAGTGGTGTGGAAGTGCTGTCGGTGATTATTACTCCTAAATTACACTTATAGTATTTTGCTAAAGTTTTTCTTAGGCTATTGGCTGATTGCTGAGGATTCTTAGGCCATAAAACGTAATTGTCATCTCCGTTAGAGCTGTCAATTCCCGCGCTTCCAATAAGCGTATTGTGCTTAATCGTGAAGTGATGACCGTACTTACTTTTTGATGGATCTAAATATAAATCGGCTTGATCTAAAATTAACTTTTCTTTATCGGTACCATTTTTGGGCACTACCATTCCTTCGGTAATTGCCACAACTTTAGAGCTAATAGCAATTATCGAGTTTGGTAATACGACTCTGTCGCCCATCGAAGCAATGATTTCTTCAACTAAATCTGAACTAGATAAAATAATATTGGATTTAAGTGCTATTACTCGCATCGTATTTGCAGCTCTTTGAGCTGCTGGTCATCGACTACACTCGGAGAGTCCATCATCAAATCTACGCCACTTCCGTTTTTAGGAAACGCAATAACCTCGCGAATATTTTCTTCGCCCATCAAAACCATGAAAATTCGATCTAGCCCAGGAGCTGCACCTGCATGAGGCGGTGCACCGAATTTAAAAGCACTTAGCATTGCGCCAAACTTAGACTCTACGTATTTTTTGTCATAGCCAAGAACATCAAAGGCCTTATACATTACATCTGGATTGTGATTCCTGACAGCTCCAGAAGCTACTTCATAGCCATTCATTACAAGATCGTACTGATCAGCAACAATTCCTAGCTTGTCTTCGCTCTCCAGAGCTTCTACGCCGCCTTTCGGCATCGAGAATGGGTTGTGACCAAAGTCCAACTTTTTCGCCTTGTCATCCCACTCATAAAATGGAAAATCCACTATCCATGCCATAGCTACAACATTTGGATCTTTTAGTTCTAGCAAAGTTCCAAGGTAATTTCTTAGTCCACCAAGCACCTTGTTTACTTTATCGCGCTTGTCGGCACCAAATAAAATCGTGTCGCCATCTTTTGCACTTGTTTTGCTTACAATTTTCTCTAGGTCTTCGTCAGAAAAGAATTTAGAAATAGAGCTTTCCGCCTTGCCGCCACTCACAGTCATATATGGCAATCCACCTGCGCCCTCATTCTTAGCAAGTTCGGTAAGTTTATCGATCTGCGATCTGCTAAACGATTTATGTACGGCAATCGCCTTAACGGCTCCACCAGCTTCAATAGCATTTGCAAAAACTCCAAAGCCACAATTTTTTAGCTCTTCTGTTAAATCTGTTAACTCCATCCCGAACCTAAGATCGGGCTTGTCGCTACCAAATCTCTCCATAGCATCATGATAGGTAATTCTAGGCACATCGTCTGTAAGAAGTTTTTTGCCGCCAAAGTCTGTCACGAGTTGCTTCATTAACGGCTCAATTGTTTCACGAACTACTTCGCCATCTTCAACAAAAGACATTTCAAAATCTAGTTGGTAAAAGTCTCCATAAAACCTATCGGCTCGAGGGTCTTCGTCACGAAAACATGTTGCGATCTGATAATACCTGTGAACACCACCAACCATCAAAAGCTGCTTGAATTGCTGTGGTGCTTGAGGTAATGCATAAAATTTGCCTGGGTGAACTCGCGATGGAACCAAAAAATCCCTTGCACCCTCTGGGCTTGAATTAGCCAAAATTGGTGTGGCAATTTCTGTAAACTCATTTTCGCGCATATATTCATGAATTTTCGTGTAAAATTGTGCTCTTTTATTAAGCATTGCCTGCATTTTTGGACGCCTAAGGTCGAGATATCGATATTTAAGTCGGTTCTCTTCGCTACTTAGCTCATCGCTATTAATTTGAATTGGCAGAGGATCTGATTTATTTAAAATTCGGATGTTTTCTACAATTACTTCAACATCGCCAGAAATAAGGTTTGCGTTCTTTAGCGAGTCTTCTCTTTCGGTAACTATGCCCAACACTTCAATAACATACTCATCTCGCAATCCTTCGGCTACCGCGAAAACCTCCTCGCTCACAGTTTGTGGTTGAATCGTTAGTTGCGTTAAGCCCTTGTGGTCACGTAAATCAATAAATATCAATCCACCATGATCTCTACGGGAGTGAACCCAGCCAGACATTTGTATTTTGTTGCCGGTTTGTTTTGTTACTTCGTCGCTTAAAATTCTCATTATTTACTCTACTTGTTTAAATTGTTACAAATAACTCTAAGAGTGGGTCTGTTGTGTTTTCGCTCGTTAAGCGAGTTCACAGACCCTAGAATTCATATTATTTAGTCGCAGGTTCATCAGAGACAGTATAGATTAAAATTAAGTCAATGATAAGCTTACTTATTTTCTGCTTTTACAAAGTACATATTGGCATCAGCTCTACGTAATACACTTGCAGCCGTTTCATGTGGAACTGGGCTAGCATATCCACCACTAATTGATATTTGACTTCGTACTTCAGTGCTTATAATTTTATTATACTCAAGACCATCTAAGGCCCCATGAAAACCCTGTCCTACTCTTTCGATAACTTCTTCGGCATCGACTTTCCTAAGTTTTTTAACCGCAGCCACAAATTCATCACCTCCGTAGCGTGCAATTAGGTCATTTGGCCTCATTACATGTCTTAGCACCTTACCAACTTGTCTAATACACTCGTCGCCAACTTGATGACCATGTTTATCATTTACAATCTTAAAATTATCAAGATCATAGAAAAAAACTGTATAGCCTTGTTTAGTGTCTCTTAGGTAGCGTTGGTGAAGCCGATCATGGCCCTCTTCAAATAACTTACGATTTGGTAAACCAGACACAGAATCAATTGATAAGTCTTCGATTTGTTTTCTATGATTTTGATGTATTAATCTTGTCTCATTAACTGCTCCCGAAATAATAGAAAACAAAAGACTGTCTGGTAACTCTTCATCTGGATTAACGCTATATGCTTCGGCACATGCTTGTGCATTTTCAGGAGTGCGAAAAATACCAGTATTTATTAGTTGACCAAAATTCATTTACAATATTATAACACATATTTTTAATTATGTGAATACCTATTCTAGAGGATGTTCTAGATTCTGGTGGTCAATCGCCGCTTCTCTAGCTGCTACGGCCCGAATATCTTCATATTTATCAGATTCGTCGATCAATTGCTCGCCCAATATTTGCTCTAAAATGTCTTCGCTAGTAATGATACCAACATATTCCTCAAAGCTGTTAACGACCACAAATAAGTGCTGATGTGTGCTCATTACTGCAGATAAAGCTTCTCTTAATGTCTGCTCTTCATGTATGTACAAAACCTCTTTTTTCATCTGAACCTTAACTTTGGTTGTGGCCTTTGAGTTAACTAAATCTCTAAGGTACAAAATTCCAGTAATTTTATCCTTTTCTTCACCATACACCGGGAATCTGGAAAATCCACTAGCATGAAGCTCGTCAAGCAAAACTGGTCCGGTTGTGTCCTCTTCGTGAACCATTTTTACAGCGCGTCTTGGTATCAAAACATCCCTAACTAATACATCCGCATATCCTAGGGCGTGAATAGCAATTTCTAGTGCGCTATGAGAAATCTGATTATCAACTTGCTGTTTTTGTTTGTTAAGCAATTTTATAAGATCATCTTCATCGTACAGACCGGTATGCACGTGCAATGGTATATATGACCTAACGATCGCGTTGAGCTTTGAAATAACCGGATGAATAAAGCTAGCTACCCGTGAAACTACAGGTGATATTTTGGCCGCGACCCAAATGCCCAGCGAACTTGCTCGTCTTTTCGGTAACCATATAAAACCTAGCCAAATTATCAATGCTGCAATTATTGTCGCAAACCAAGGTTCAGTTGACCTGGCAACATAAACAAAGAAAATAGCGTTAAGTAAACATACCAAAACCCAGAGTATAAAGTTTAGACTAACGCCGTATGAAACAGATCGATGTAGCAGTTCCGCTGTCGTGTCACCAGCACGTGCACGTTTTTTTAGCTCCTTTACTGACGTGCTTTCATAGGCACGCTTAATAACAATTGAAACTAACGCAAGAACACCTAAAAAAATTCCAACAATAAATGTCATACTACAATGGTACAATATATTGGCTAAATAGAGGGAACAATCTTATGAATAACCGATTTTTAATTATTATGGTTGCGTGTGTTGCGATTTTTGGAGGAATATTATTTTCTCAGAAAAAATCCAATCCAAGTAGCTCGGTTACAGCAGAACCTAGTACGCATATTTATGGCGTTGATCCATCGCAGGCACCAGACCCTGAACTAGTTGTTAACTTAACCGAATATGGTGACTTTGAGTGTCCAGGATGTTTTAGCTATTACCCAATATTTAAACAGCTAAAAGAACAGTACAAAGATCAGATCACTTTTCAGTTCAGAAACTTTCCATTGACTCAAATACACCCCGTAGCAATGGCCGCACACAGGGCTGCCGAAGCCGCTTCAAATCAAGGAAAGTTCTGGGAGATGCACGACATTATTTATGAGCGACAAAAATCCTGGACAGGTACAAACACCGCAGCTCAGACGTTTAGAGGCTACGCTGAAGAGCTAAACTTAGACATGGAACAATATGACGCGGACGTAATTAGTGAGAAAACTAATGCTGTTATCCAGGCAGACATCAAGGCCGGTCAAGATCTCAGAGTAAACTCTACACCAACATTTGTACTAGACGGGCAAGTAATCGAGCTCCCAACTTCTTACGAGCAATTTGAGCAAATCATCAAAGACGCTATAGCCAAGAAAAGCACAACCTAAAAACCCATAAAAATGAAAAGTCCTGACTATTTTGGTCAGGACTCCACCTTTTCACTTTACTAATTGCTTAGTAGTGAATAAATTGCTGCCACTTTGGGCGTCGTACTTGTACTTCCACGGGATATCCCCTATTGTTTATTGTTTTTATTTCGACGGCCTTCACCGCACACCTCCTCGCAAACTAGAAATCAGTAGATTCTGAATCCTCGTTTACTTTTTTTAAT
Source organism: Saccharimonadales bacterium (SeqCode) (assembly GCA_041617975.1). GTDB lineage: Bacteria > Patescibacteriota > Saccharimonadia > Saccharimonadales > JAXHNE01 > JAXHNE01. Next base: position 1,416 of record JBFJNW010000024.1, on the reverse strand, counting down.
ATTTTTTGTTTCTACTCGCTTTGTCTCGATAAAGCGTTACGTAGTGAATCTATTTTTACATAAGCATTGTTTGGGGTCAACTGTATTTATAATTTAATGTCGTATTTTACGGGAAACATCTTTGCGCAAGAAAGATTGAAGCGCTTTTCCAGCACCTCTTAATGACAATCGTCGTTGGTGCTCTGCCTGAATTTTGTCATGTAATTTATGTAGGGCTGGCGGCACTGTATCGGCATGGAGCTTTTTGAATTCTGCGTCAATTTCGCTCAACTCTGCATCTGTTAAGCTTTCTAGATCGACAAAGCTGTCTCTGGCTTTTGATACCCGAATCAACTCGTCAAGCTTGAGCTGCACTGCTTTCCCGTCCCGATTTTGAGTATTTTGAATTAGAAACACCATTAAAAAAGTGACGATTGTAGTTCCAGTGTTTATTACTAATTGCCAAGTGTCCGAAAAGTGAAAGAACGATCCAGACAATGCCCAAATTATTACAACTAAAAATGCAAACAGAAATGCATTTGGACTGCCCGCAACTTGCGAGACTTTGTTTGCGATGATTCTAAAGGTTGTTTTCATGGTTTCATTTACCTTACGCTTATTGTAGAATAAAAACTAGCAATTAGCGAAAAACACAAATGCACGGAAATTTTTTTACAGAACTTAGTTTATTACTTGCGCTAGCGCTCGGCGTGTCATTAATTATGCGCGCTTTAAGGCAGCCGCTTATTGTCGGACACATTCTTACTGGAATACTTGTAGGACCTTCCGTATTTGGATTTATTACTTCAACAGAAACTATCACCGAATTTGGAAGTTTTGGAATTGCCCTGCTGCTATTTATTGTTGGAATAGGGCTTAACCCAAGGGTAATTAAAGAGGTTGGGAGAGTTGCGCTGCTTACTGGTTTTGGGCAGGTATTATTTACTTCGCTTTTCGGTTTTGGAATAGTAAAAATGCTAGGTTACAGCAACTTGGTGTCATTCTATGTTGCCGTTGCTCTTACTTTTAGTAGTACGATTATTATCCTTAAATTATTAAGTGATAAAAAAGAGCAAAACAAACTTCACGGTAAAATATCGATTGGATTTTTATTAGTTCAAGATGTCATCGCAACATTCGCATTAGTTATAGCATCAGCAACTAGTACTGGTGGTTTTAATGTTGTGGACCTCGGTTCACTTGTGGCCAAAGGTATTGTTTTAGGAGTCTCTATTATGCTTGTTTCTAAGTACGTGTTAACACCAATGACCAGTTTTTTGTCTCGTTCACAAGAATTATTGTTCTTGTTTGCGATCGCTTGGGGTTTTGGTGTAGGCGCACTGTTCTCTGAACTTGGATTTTCACTAGAAATTGGAGCTCTGGTTGCCGGTGTAGCCCTGTCTACCATGAACTATGCTCAAGAAGTTAGCTCGCGCT
>JBFJNW010000023.1:0-8251 GCA_041617975.1 Saccharimonadales bacterium (SeqCode) | reverse complement strand
GCTGGTTTTCCGTCAATCGGCTCCCCTACAACATTAAACATTCTTCCCAATGTTTCCTTACCAACGGGTACGCTGATTGGCGCGCCGGTATCAACAACATCAGTTCCTCGTTGAAGTCCGTCAGTTGACCCAAGCGAGATAGCTCTAACGCCAGATTCGCTCAAGTGTTGCGCTACTTCAAGAATTAGCTTGGTGCCGTTGTTGTCTACTTCGAGTGCGTTATAAATTGCTGGGATGTAGTCCTTGCTAAATTCAACATCAACAACCACGCCAACAATCTGACTAATTTTTCCTGATTTAATTTTTTCCTTTACTGCCATTTATTCTTCTCCTTCATGATCTATGTTAACTATAATTGCTGTATCTTGTGATGTTATTTTGCCTATGTGAACATCTATATTATTAGATATTGCATCTTGCCATTCTTGATCCAGCCCCGAGGCATCTACACCAATCTGACCTTCTGAATGAATTATTCTATTATTCATCTCTGACTCCCGGATAATTCTGCAAATTCCTTAACACGCCTTTTAAAACCTTCGCGTTGATTAGTAAACACTTCATCGTGATTTGTAAAAGTCACGTCTTGTAGGGCAAGTCTAGCAACTTGAGCTTGCGCTACTTCAATAGCTTTTTTGTCTATTTCAGAAAGCTTTTTATCAAAGTCAGCTGCAACAACAGCCTCAATTCCATGATCTATAAAATTATCAATGTTGTCTTCGTGGTGGATCATTTGTTAGGCTCCTCATCTACAGATTTAATTCCATTGTTAAATGCAGCGATGATTAATTTATCTTCTCTTCCGGTTTGAGGTAATACTGGTTCATTTACAATTTCATCAACTTCAACCAGTTCTTTATTTGTGGCGGTCAGACCGGCACTAAATGCAATCTTAACTAAACGCACTTCTCTATGGTTCAGCGCCTCATGTAGCGTACTTCCGTCTTCAACTGGACCAATCATTTTTTTAGCTTCAACAACTCCTGGGTGTTCGTCATGGAATGCACTCTCCATTGCAAAATCTATTCTCTTCTTTTCTGCCTCTGCAAAAACACAACCATCGACAAACTCATTAACGATTGATAGCCACTTTCGCGTTGTAAATGGCGGTAATCCACCTGTTATCTGTTCAAATTCTCTTTGCTCTGCAAAATTATACGCAGCAGTTTCAAATTCATAGGCTTCGTTGGATTTTAATTCAGGAACTGTTAAGCTCATAATCCACCCTCGTCAATTTTGTAAAGTGATTTGATCCTCTCGGGCAGTTGACTATCTTCAGATTGTTCTCTCTTCAAAAAATAATCATTTTCTTCGATTGCTGTTGGGAACTCATCTTTGTAAATTCGTGACACGGTGCATCGAAACACTATTCCTTTTGGATCGACATCTAGTTCAGTGACAATGCATGAAGCAGCCTCATGTGCGTAGTCCCATCTTTGTCTGGCTTCTTCCTGCAGAATTGTCATGTTGCTCATTTCGGTCATTTCATCGCCTCCGCTCCACCAGTTATTTCTGCTAATTCCTGGGTAATCGCTGCTTGTCTTGCAGTGTTGAAAGCTAACGTAAGGTCATCTACGAGGTCATTTGCATTGTCTGTTGCATTCTTCATGGCCATCATACGCATAGATTGCTCGCTAGCTTGTGCTTCCGAAAAGGCTTGGTTAAGGTTTACTTCAATAAATCTTTCTGTGACGGCGTCCAAAACTTTTTCTGGAGATGGCTCGAAGGCTGATAGTTCTTCTTCTTTGTTTACTTTACTTGGCTTAAAAACTGCTGGCAACAATCGCTGTGTTTCTACAACCTGGCTAATGCTTGATTTAAAATCTGTGTACGTAACATCTACGACGTCTACATCTTCGGCCTTAAACATAGTTAATGCTTGCTTTAAGATTGGGCGAATATCACTAGCGGTTGGCTGTTCTGGGAATCCGTCGTATGCCGCAATTACCTCTACATCATCAAGTTTTGCTAAGAACCTTTGACCTTGCTTTCCAACAACAATTACTTTACTGACAACCGCTTTATCACGGTCTGCAATTAGCTCTTTGGTGAATGCTCGAAACAAATTGCTATTAAGTGCACCCGCAAGTCCACGATCGCTGGTTATTAAAATATGCAAGTGTGTCGAAATTGCGCGTTGTTTATATAGCGGGTGAGCAGTTACATCAGTAAGCGTGCTTAGCCTATTGAGTAGGTCCACTGCCATGCGTTTAAACACACGAGACCGTGATGCATGTTCTTGGGCGCGGCGCATTTTACTAGCAGACACAAGCTCCATAGCTTTTGTGATCTGCTTGGTGTTCTTGACACTAGTAATGCGGCGCTTCAGCGCAGTAGTATTAGCCATAAAGTGTTACGCTTTAACCTCATATGTTTTAGCTATCTTTTCGGCAGTTTTTACAATCAATTTCTGAGTTGCTTCGTCTGGCTTGTCGCCTTTGTTGAGTTGAGTCATTTCTTTCTTGTGTTCACTGTTAAGTGCAGTAAGCAAACTTTGTTGGACGTCTTTGACTTTCTCTACAGGAATCGCATCAAAAGCACCTTCGTTCGCGGCGTGAAGTAGCGAATACTGTTCCCATACACCAAGTGGGCTATATTGCGGTTGCTTAAGAAGCTCTGTTAATCGCTGTCCGCGTTCGATACGCCCTCTGGTTTCTGCGTCCATATCTGTACTGAACTGCGCAAAAGCAGCAAGTTCGCGGAACTGTGCAAGGCTAAGCCGCAAGTTTCCTGCAACCGATTTAACAGCCTTAGTTTGGGCGCTACCACCTACACGTGAAACAGATAAGCCTACGGATATAGCAGGGCGAATACCTTGGTAGAACAAGTTTGTTTCCATGAATATTTGACCATCGGTAATAGAAATAACGTTTGTTGGGATATAGGCACTAATGTCGCCAGCCTGAGTTTCGATTATCGGCAGGGCAGTAAGTGATCCTGCACCTAGATCGTCACTAAGTTTTGCAGATCGCTCTAGTAGGCGAGAGTGCAAGTAAAACACATCACCCGGGTAGGCTTCACGGCCTGGTGGACGTCGAAGCAGCAAACTCATTTGTCGATAAGCCGCAGCATGCTTAGTAAGGTCATCATAGATCATCAATGCATGTTGAGAGTTGTCTCTAAAATATTCACCCATACTTGTTGCTGCATATGGAGCAAGGTACTGCATGCTGGCTGGATCTGCTGCACTTGTTGCGACAATAATTGTCTGGTCCATTACGCCTTCGCGCTTTAGACGCTCTACAAGACGGGAAATTTTTGAGAGCTTTTGTCCAATTGCAACGTAAATGTTAATTACACCTGTTTTTTGGCGATATTGGTTAATCATTGTGTCTACGGCAATGGCTGTCTTACCAGTTTGACGGTCTCCAATGATGAGCTCACGCTGACCGCGTCCAATTGGCACCATGGCATCAATTGCGATTAATCCTGTCATTAACGGTTCATGGACACTTTTTCGTGCCATAACTCCTGGAGCTGCTTTTTCTACTGGAGAAGTTTCTTTAGTTTTAATTGGACCCTTATCGTCAAGTGGTCGACCAAGAGGGTCTACAACGCGTCCAATTAGTTCTGGACCAACTGGAACTTCGACAACTCGACCAGTCATTGTTACTTTTGCGCCAGACTTAATGTAACGTTCGTCACCAAGAACCACGGCACCCACTTCATCTTCGCCAAGATTCAAGGCAAATGCAGGTACAATACTGCCGTCTTCTGCTTCTATTTCGATAATCTCGTTATAGCCAACGTTATTTAGGCCATAAATCCAAGCGATTCCGTCACCCATGCGCGTAACAACGCCTACTTTTTCACTTCCAGGTCGTGACTTTAAGTCAACGATTGCTGATCGTATGTCTTTACTTAATTCTTTGACTGAAATATCTTGTGCCATTAGTTTCCTTATTCCTTAGAAATTATGTGTCTTAAGTCTGTTTAGTTGACCGCGCACACTCAGGTCAATTAGTGTGTCCTGGGCCTGAATCTTCACGCCGCCAACCAAACTTTTATTAATATTACTGCTAATTCTCACCTTATTTTCTGAAAATATTGCTTCGATTTGTGATCGGATTTCGCTTGTTAGCTCGTGAGCAGACTCAACGTCTACTTCCAAAATCCCAGATTCAACTAATCTTATTCTTTCAACTTCGCGCATTATTCTGTCTAGCTCGTTAGCTTTTCTTTCCTCTACCAAATAAGCAGCTAGGCCACGTGCCACCTTTGCAGCGTCACTAGTCTGCATTTGATCTGCAACTACTTTGGCTATCTGCTTATAAGTTACTTGTGCCATTTATTTAACTCCGGAAAGCGCTTTCTTAATCAAATCTTGATCTTTTTTAGCATCCAATTTTTCGCCAATAATTGACTCTGTTGCTTCTGCCACCAAACTTGCAACTTCTGTCTGCAAATTTCGCTTTGCTTTAGCGATGTCGTCTTCAATTCGGCTGTGAGCATCTTTGATCATGCCCTCAACTTTACTGGTAGCTCGGTCTTCTGCATTCTTAATAATAAGTCCCGCTTCGTTGTTTGCGTCAGACATGATAACTTCTGCTTGAGTGCGAGCTTCTGCAAGGAGTTCAGCTTGCTTTTCTTCTGCGGCTGCAACGTCTTTAGCGATTTGCTGGGCATCACTAAGTGATTTTTCAATTGTGTTATGTCGCTCATCCAATACGCTCACAACTTTTTTAAGTGCTAGTTTTCTAAACAATACATAGAAAACAATTATCGCGCCAAGTTGCAATAGAAAGGCAAGGGGATCTAAGCCAAAAGCACTTAGTGCACTTGCTTCTTCGCCGTGCGCATCACCATTAGCAGCATGGCCTGTTGTTTCGGTTGCATGAGTATCAGCCTCGTTGGCTGGTTTACCGGTCGCTGCAAAAAATGTGTAGTAGTTGCTTCCGTTCATTTTTCCTTCTCTTTACCTTATTACTATTATCTCACACTAGTGTTAGTTGATTTGTAGCGCGCCTGAATAACTATCCGGCGCGCCACCGATCGTCATACTAGATGATAAGACCAGCAATCAGCGCAAATAGTGCTGTTGCTTCAACAAATGCAGCGAGGATAACCACGCTACTTGCAGCTTTTCCAGCTTCTGGGTTTCGACCCAATGCCTTCATGTAGTTGCTGCCAACCATGCCTAGTGATATCGCTGCACATGCAATCACGATAGCTACACCAAACATTTTAAACCCTGCGTCAGTAAGTTCTACTGCTGCTAGAGTTGTTAGTAATGCTGAATTCATACTTTCTCCTTCCCCTAATTGTGGTTACTTAATAAATACAGCCTCATTCTATTCGACCTCCGTCCATAATAGGATCGGCAATAGGATGAGCGTGTTCGTCAATTGGTACATGAACTTCGTTGTGGTCGTCGTGGTGTACCGCCAGCGCCAAGTAAGTAGCAGATAATACTGTAAAAATATAAGCCTGGACATATGCAACTAATCCCTCAAACATGATTATTGGAACTAAAGTGAGGGGTGTTGCTGGCCCGCTTATGAATATAAAAACCGTAACTAGAATTTCACCAATAACAGTATTTAGGAATAATCGAAGACTTAAGCTAATGATTCTAGTTAGCTCGCCTAGCACCTCAAGTACACCGACAAACAGGTTGATCGGGTTAGTTGGCTTGTCACTAAAATAGTGCTGCAAGTGACCCTTGATTCCAGATTCACGAATAGACAGTATCTGAACAAGTACAATTGAAAATACAGATAACGCAAGTACGCTGTTTAAATCTGCAGTGAAAGGTCTAAATGCTGGTATTCCGCTACTAGTGATACCGTTACCAACAAATGGCAGCAATCCAGACAAGTTACTAAGCAATATTACGATAAAATAAACCGCAAATACTGGTGCAAACCTGATAGCTTGTTTACGGTTACCAAAGACTGTTTCAAGAACTCCAATCACATAACTAACCATGGATTCAAAAATTGCTGTAATGCCACGTTTCGGCTGAAGCTCGATTCTTTTTGCTAGCATCCAACCACCCAAAAGAATTAAAGCCATTAATATTGACCCATACACCATCGAGTTAGTGATAGTGAAACCGTTAATTGTAGTAAAAGGTTCTGCCTTAAGGCTTAAATGCATTTCAGAATTAGCAGCTGCAAGAATTTGGAATATCAAAACCGACCTCCGTTATTGCACAGAGGTAACCGAGTCGTCGTCAGTATGGCGGCGGCTTTTACCATTAGTAGCGGCATTGTAACAGGGAAAGGATAGCTTATGCAACACAAAAAATGCAGTCACTAAAAGTCCTGGCGACAATTACATAATTTGATTCAGTAATTAGAACCCAATTGCAGCCTTGAATCGTTCGCTATTTGTAGCTGGCTTCCCGCCAGAACACGCTGATGGGTCAGCTTTTTGATTATACTCACCGGCATCTTTTTGAAGTTCATCATAATATTTTTTGGCTTGATCAATTGGGCTTAGGACACTCAATCCTGCAGCAGGATCCTGTGGATCATGTTCTTCTGGTTCGCCATATAATATTACAAGCGCATCTTCAGAGCGTATAACTTCGTTGGTAATAGTTTGAACCTCTTTACCGTTCAGTAAAAACACAAGTTCTGATTTGTCTTTATCTGTAAACATTCCTTCGTCAGTAACTAGTACTTTATTGCCAAGTGTATATCCAAGGTTTGCAAAAAAGTGACCCCATGTGACGCCTTCGTCATGCACATGAATAACGTGATTTACTTCGTCGTGCATATGCGCTCTGACTTTAGGATTTAATCCGTCATCAAGTCCGCACGCCTGAACTTCTTCGTAAAATGTAAAATTATCAAATTCTTGCTTATGACCATCAATAACCAACAAGAAGTTTGCGTGATAATGTACTGCCTCTTTTTCATAAAGTGCAAACCTTACACCTACAAACCATATAATCCCTAGCAAGAATCCTATTATCAACAATATAATGATTTTTTTCTTAGGTATTTCTGTCATGCGCTTAAGTATACCAGTGCTAGAATATAATCATGAATTCAATTACTTTACTTGCTCACGCCGGAGTGGAGCACGTGACTGAAGCCGAGGCTACAATTCACGATAACAATAATCTAAGCCTCATAATTGTTATTAGCTGCATAATTATTATCTCAATGATTGTGATTGCTCATTATTCTTCCAAAAAGCCCAAAAAATAAGGAATTTTAGATATTGAGGGATATCCAGCTACACCACATGTTGTGTACTGGCTTGCGGAGTTGACGCTATTATTGTTATAATTGCAATAGGAGTCGACATGCAAGAATCTTTTCATCCACATCACGGCAACGAATCTGCGACAATAAATGATATTTTAGATGTCAAAAAATCTTACAATCTGCAAAGTAGAGTCGCGAATTTATTCTTATTTGCGACCATTAAAGGCAAAGAAAGCGAAACAGAAGGAAGGCATCATCTTTGGCAATTTTTTCCAGATAACCCATCGTTGTGGATTTCTGAAAACCATAAAGAAATAGAAACCTTAAGCAAACAAGACCCAAAAGATATTCATTCCGACATTATTGATTTAAATGCAGAGCTATACGATCTGGGGCTCTACGATTTCCCATTAGTCGTTGAAGCTGCAAAAATCAAAAAACTTAAACCATATCATGACGAACCACGGCAAGCGTACGTTGCAGCAATAATACTAACAATTCAGGCTCACGAAGAGGCCGTAAAAGCATTAGCGGTGGATGATCCAGTTGCTAGTTTAGGTAGAATTGTCATGCAACACCCGGGTGATAATAACCCAAACAGTAATTCTGCAGCATAACAAGGGTGTATACTTTAATTCGTGGCTTTTGAAGATTTTAAAACCAAAGATAGTGTAGTAATTGTATATACCGGCGAGGGCAAAGGTAAAACATCTGCGTCCGTAGGGTTACTGGCCAGAGCACTTGGAACGCAATGGCGAGTGGCCTTTATACAGTTCATAAAATTTTGGGGTGTTGGCGAGCACGTTTTTATAAGAGATATCCAGGATGTGTACAGAGATGACTTATTTTTCTATAAAGGCGGAAAAGGTTTCTATAACGCTGGTGATCTTAGCGAAAAGCACATAACTCCTGAGCAACACAAACAAGCCGCAGAAGAAACATTTGAAGTAGCTAAAGATTGCGTTTCTAACGGTAAGTTCGACTTAGTAATTTGTGACGAGATCAATAATGCAGTTAACGATGGTTTATTAAACGTCGAAAAGCTAGATGAGCTTATTACTTTATCTAAAAAGCACAATACCTCGCTTTGT
>JBFJNW010000022.1:0-8486 GCA_041617975.1 Saccharimonadales bacterium (SeqCode) | reverse complement strand
TTGGTTAGAGCGCGTCACTGATAATGACGAGGTCCCAGGTTCAAATCCTGGATCGCCCACCAGATATAATTCCACCGCAATAAGGTGGATTTTTTATTTATAATTTAAAAGACAAACTAGTAAAGACTGATACCGGCAATTTTTACATTCTTCAGATTATGGCTGATCTTCATTTCAAATAAACCTATATCTATAGCAGTTTTTATAACCATAATTAAAATGAAAACCAAGAAAGTGCTGTCATAAAAAGACACAACAAAGAGCGTAAGAGCCATGAATATATGCATTGGCAATATTCTTTTATACGGTTGAGAAAAATCAACAATAGTTTTATTGTCATCTTCAGATTTTTCGGCATGAATGTATGAAAGTAAATGGTGAACTCCAAATAATAGCCCGTTAGCTACGACTAGCCACATACTAATTCCACCACTCACTAGATTAAATTCCATCATCTCCCCGTTTACTTCTAATAATGCATTACTATTTGACAGGTGTAATAGTACAAACCAATAAAAAAAATGATATATTCCATAGCTAAACGCGAAGTACCCTGCATATATCATATTTCTTGATGTAAGCGTTGACTCCTGAATGCTCTTTTTAAATCTGAATCCAGCATTTTGCATCCCGGGCAGTCCGCCGTTAACCTCTTTTCTAGTAGTTATGATTCTCATTGTATGAATAGCACCCAAAACTACTCCTTGAAACCAATATATCCATAAAACTTGAATTATTGAGCCACCCCAGTAAGCAAAAACTGCGATGGCAAAAAAGTTAGCTATCAACAGGGTAAAGAGATCAAAACATCTAGAAAGCCTCATTTTGATATTCTCTCATACCTAAGGAGTAATTCGAAGGAACAACTTCTTTACCCAGCTTATCCACACGGTTGATAGCACTATTGAACACAAATTTATACCATAACCGGCATATTCCATATCAGGGTGAACGAATGATATAAATTAAAAATCATATTTAACTTGCATTTAAATATGATTTAAGTGTAGAATGTATCTGGAATGTTGTTAGCGGGTGAGTGGTAGGCAGTGCGAGAGCCTACCACTCACCTTAATTTATAAGGTGGTTTGCGAACATGGGGACATACAAAGCTGGTCAGCAAAACAAGCGTGTTTTGCAAAAGAATAACACCGGTACATATACCGTCAGTATCCCTATAGAATTAGTCAGAATGCTTAAATGGCAAGATGGTCAAAAGCTCAGCCTTGAAAAACGCGGTAAAACGATTGTCATAAATGACTGGAAGTAAGTCTGCTAAAAATAGTCTCGTGATGGCAGTGAGTGTTCTAGTTGCTGTGGCGGCGCTAATAGGAGGCGTTGGGCTAATTAACGATGATTTTTTTAGCAGCGCACCAACCGAAGCTGGAATTGAGTTGCCTGAAAAAAATAAAAAGATCCAGCTAACTAACGGCGCTTATTTATATGCAACTGATGAAAATTTATACGATCTGCTATTTAGCCTGGACATTTTCTTCAAGACACAAGGCTTAAGCAGTGACAGCGAAGCCGAAGTTTTTAAATCTGGTCTTAAAAAAGGTGAACACAAACAAGTAGAGAGGTGCGTAGAGTTTAAATACTTTAATGGTAGCGAAGAAGCACTTACTTTTACGCTACTACCCCAAGATGTAACCTGTGTAGCCCTTAGTGACGAAGACCTGGCAAGTTTAGATAAATATAGACTAAGTTTTAAATACCTATATCTGATTGCTTATAGAGAGTAGCTAGCTAAACGGGGACAATGGTTATATAATATAGTAATGAGCGAACAGCATGAATTACAACCAATAGACCCAGACATTATTGCCGCAGAATACTTGCTTGGCTCCAAAGTGGTTCGCAGCCTAATTGTTGTTCCGGAGCCAGAATCAACGGAAATCAGAGCGTCGGATATCGAAGAACAAGTCAGAGTTATTCAAGGGGAAAACCAAAAAATCGATAATTTAATTGGGTGCAAAAGTTATTGGGCAGAATATTTAACTAAGAGCGAAATTGAAGAATTAGATAAATCTTTGCTCCTTAAAGCAGAGGCCGAAAGAAGACGAGAAGTTAAGAAAATTTAAATAAAAGATCTTGAACGAGTCTTGAATTAATTTACTTGGCTTTAAATTCAGCAAGACAAACAGTTTAAATATTGGCTACAAAATTACATCATTTAATGCCACAAATAGTGTTGACCGTATCTGTTATAGGTGATAAGATGTTTTGGCTGCTTGAGTTTAGGTCAGTTGATTGACGCTAAACCGCCAAGCGAAAAACGTAGACTCAAGCTAAATAAGCAACGCAGCAGGGAAGTGATTCTTTATATGTGTCAGCCTGAGTTAGTAACTTAACAATTTATGAAATCAAGTAAAGATGATATTTATTAAAAGTTTTCGGACTTTTAAGTAAATATGTAAAGACAAACGGCATGTAACTCTCAATTTTTCGTCGAGAGTTACATAAATGGTTATTGGAACGATTAAATATGGTAATCACCAATAACTAGTCAATTGCACAAAATTGTGATGACCTTCGGGTTATCACGTAACGTAAAAAGTTACTCAAGCGCGCACAACGGATGCCTTGACGTAAGATACCGACGAAGGACGTAGGGAGCTGCGATAAGCTTCGGGGAGCTGCTAACCAAGCTATGAACCGAAGATGTCCGAATGGGGAAACCCGGTGAGAGTCATGTCTCATCACCATAAGCTGAATACATAGGCTTATAGGCGGTAAGCAGGGGAACTGAAACATCTTAGTACCCTGAGGAAGAGAAAGTAAACAACGATGCCGGTCGTAGTGGCGAGCGAATCCGGTAGAGCCCAAACTTTATGAATTTTTGCCTACGAATGTATTTGTTTACAAATGCAGGAGTGGCAAATAAGTTGGTAGACGAATATTTATAAGGGGTTGTGACACTACAAACAACCAAGACGGAGAGCTAGACCTAGTCTAGAATTCCGTTTTGGCCGCTAGACCTACCATTGTCTAGCACTAGGTAAAAAATTTGCGAGGCGAGCAGAATGATCTGGAAAGATCTGCCAGAGACGGTGAGAGCCCGGTATGCCAAGTATCGCAAACCTAGTTTTTGTAGATGTTGAAACGAAATATCTGTTTACAGATATGGAAATTTTGACATTTTATGTCGAGTAGGTCGGAACACGAGAAACTCTGACTGAATCTGGGACGACCACGTCCCAAGGCTAAATATATCTTACGATCGATAGAGAACAAGTACCGTGAGGGAAAGGTTAAAAGAACCCCGGAAGGGGAGTGAAATAGAACCTGAAATTGTGTGCGTACAAGGAGTCGGAGCATCTTCGGATGTGACGGCGTGCTTTTTGTAGAACGATCCAGCGAGTTACTGTATATGGCAAGCTTAAGTCAAATGACGGAGGCGTAGTGAAAGCGAGCGTTAATAGCGCGATTTAGTCTTATATAGTAGACCCGAAACCAAGTGATCTAACCATGACCAGGTTGAAGCGCAGGTAAAACTGCGTGGAGGACCGCACCAGGGAGCGCTGCAAAGCTCTTGGATGAGTTGTGGTTAGCGGTGAAATGCCAATCGAACTTGGAGATAGCTGGTTCTCCTCGAAATAGCTTTAGGGCTAGCGTCGTACGGTAGCAATTGGGGGTAGAGCTCTGTTTCGGACTGGGGCGCGTAAGCGTACCCACCCTTGACAAACTACGAATACCAATTGTGGAACTACGGCAGTTAGAACGGCGGGGCTAAGCTCGTCGCTCGAAAGGGAAACAGCCCAGACCATCATCTAAGGTCCCCAAGTCTATGCTAAGTGGGAAACGAGGTGAGATTTCTTAAACAACGAGGATGTTGGCTTAGAAGCAGCCATTCATTTAAAGAGTGCGTAACAGCTCACTCGTCAAGAGATCTCGCGCGGAAAATGTAACGGGGCTAAGCATAGCACCGAAGATATGGATGTGGTGTGACTACGGTTGCACTGCGTGGTAGAGGAGCGTTGATATTGCATCGAAGTCGAACTGTGAGGTTCGGTGGAGCGGTATCAAGTGAGAATGCTGGAATGAGTAACCATAAGGCAGGTGAGAATCCTGCCCACCGAAAGAGCAAGGTTTCCTGGGCCACGGTAATCGTCCCAGGGTTAGTCGGTCCTAAGCCGAGGCGCGTAGCGTAGGCGATGGACAACGGGTTAATATTCCCGTACTAGTCTTGTATTGTTCAGAGTGCGCGGCATGTTAGCCGGAGCGGGTTCATGGTTATACCCGTCTAAGAAGTGTAACAACTTCGAATGCGAGTCCTTTTTTGGACGAGTCTGGTGAGAGTGCTGACTAGAAAAGCTTCTGAACTTATGTACATGGCTATCCGTACCGCAAACCAACACAGGTGCTCAGGTCGAGTAGACCAAGGTGTACGAGTGATTCTTCGTTAAGGAACTCGGCAATATAGCGACCGTAACTTCGGGATAAGGTCTGCCCCATCACTATGTTTGTAAAAGCATAGATGATAATTGTCAGTTTTCTTTTAGATAACGACATCGAAAAAGTTTTATTGAGATAAGTGACATGAGAGAAAGCTGTCTCTATTACCTAACCCTGCATTTGCAGATATGGTGATGGGGCCGCAGCTAAGGCGCCCACGGAACTGTTTACCAAAAACACAGGTCTCTGCTAACACGAAAGTGGATGTATAGGGGCTGACTCCTGCCCGGTGCTGGAAGGTTAAGGGGAGCGCTTCACGGTGCGAACTGAAGCCCCAGTGAACGGCGGCGGTAACTATAACCGTCCTAAGGTAGCGAAATTCCTTGTCAGGTAAGTTCTGACCCGCACGAATGGAGTAATCATGTGGGCACTGTCTCAACGAAGAGCTCGGTGAAAGTGCATTGGCGGTAAAGATGCCGTCTGTCCGCAGCAGGACGAAAAGACCCCGTGGAGCTTTACTACAGTTTGACATTGTGCCGAGTTGTAACATGTGCAGTATAGGTGGGAGACTTTGAAACCAAGACGCTAGTCTTGGTGGAGTCGCCAGTGAAATACCACTCTTGTTATAATTTTGTACTTACATAAACCGTTATCCGGTTTGTGAACAGTGTCTGATGGGTAGTTTAACTGGGGCGGTTGCCTCCTAAAGAGTAGCGGAGGCGTTCAAAGGTTGGCTAGGTTCGGATGGAAATCGAACCGATAGTGCAAGCGCATAAGCCAGCTTGACTGTGAGGAGTACATTCCAAACAGACACGAAAGTGGGAGCTAGTGACCCGTCGTATCAGCAATTTATTGCTAATGAAAGTGGGATCGACGACGCACACGGATAAAAGTTACCCCGGGGATAACAGGCTTATAGCGCCCAATAGTTCACATAGACGGCGCTGTTTGGCACCTCGATGTCGGCTCATCACATCCTGGAGGGGGAGCACCTTCCAAGGGTTCGGCTGTTCGCCGATTAAAGTGGTACGTGAGCTGGGTTCAGAACGTCGTGAGACAGTTCGGTTTATATCCGCTGTGGACGATAAGAAACTTGAGAGGATTTGCTCCTAGTACGAGAGGACCGGAGTGAACGCACCGCTGGTGTACCAATTGTCTTACCAAAGGCATTGTTGGGTAGCTATGTGCGGATCGGATAAGCGCTGAAAGCATATAAAGCACGAAGCCGACCTCAAGATTAGGTTTCTCTATGAGGACACTGATAGACGATCAGTTTGATAGGCGCAAGGTGAAAGTGCAGCAATGTATTGAGCCAAAGCGTACTAACAGTCCCATTGACTTTTTACGACCTATGAGAAGAGTTGTCTTCGGACAATTTCTCTCATAGGGAGCTGCAATTTGACTAGTTATTGGTGTGTATCACTAATACACTACCGTTTGTTTTACAATTCATCTTGATTTCATATTAATCCGTGCGTAACATGGACATCGATACCTTTAGTTATGATAAAATTCTTGGATCGATCAAGGATAAGAATAACTAAATATATCGGTGCCCACAGCGCAAGGGAGACACCTGTTCCCATCCCGAACACAGAAGTTAAGCCTTGCAGCGGTTACAATACTTGGGGTTGACCCCTGGGAAAATAGCACGGTGCCGAATTATAAAAAGGACTTCGTTTACGCGAAGTCCTTTTTCTTTTATTTAAATTTAACGTGAGCCAATAATCATTTGCTAAATACCATATATGATTGCCATGTATCTATATAGTGTAAAAAAATAGTAAAATTCTTACTCACAAAGTTTGAAAATAATTTATGTGATGAGCGTGGATTAAATGATTATAAATTATAGTCGTACAATGAATTTGTTATTTTACGACACATGTAACTATACGTACATCATGTGTCTTCATCAAAGCTTACCTTATTATCATAAAATGCAACCCAAACGTTTATAAGCCGCCACCAAAACCAAGAAAATACTATACAATAAACAAGAGAATAAATCACCTGTTATATAAAAGACAATAGGTTGTGAAAATATTAAACAATATGGAAGGCAATAAATCTACAAAACACTTTCGTGAAAGCCAAGTATTAAAGACAACAAATATCGCTATGACGATTGCATGGCCTATCATCACAACGTTATAAAAAATAATGAATATTAACAGACAGTAACCTAGATTTCAAAAATAACAATACCGAGTGTATACGGCACTACGTTGTAAAAAATATATACCACAAGTGCGTATTTAAGAAACTACAAAACAATGTTTTTAGTGCAATACGAATGTTGTCATAATAACTATGAAACATACGATGGTATTATTACAACTATACAAATGATCGATTTTGCCTACCTCTGTAATAGAACAAAATTAACAGAGGAGAAAAATAAGTTAAAATTCACACTATTAATTCAAAATGTTAAGTTGCGTAAATAAATTACTCACGATTTATTACAGTTATCCACAGTTTGCTATGTACTCTTTTGTTATCTTGTCACCTCTGTAATGATTGCTTGTGCATAGATCATTGAGGTGTTAAAAGACTGATTTATTGAATACAAAAATATGCATAGGCATTGCGCACAACTACAGATAAAAGATAAACTATGCATAAGCTTTCTAAACAGATAAAAAGCAATAACGAATAAAAATAAAGTCTTGCAGTTAAAATGAAAAATACTATCGTATCCAATACAAGGAAGCGCGAGTACGTCACTATAGGTGACGCTGCTGAGATTTTAGGTGTCTCGATAGATACTGTCAGGCGATGGGAAAAGAGCGGCAAGATTAATGCTAAACGAATAGATGGCAAGAATCGCTATTTTCCATTAGATGAATTACATGAGTTTGTATCTACGAAGATGCTTTCAACAACTGAGGTAGCTCGCAAACTTGGAGTATCAAATTCAACTGTTCGAAGACTAGAGCAATCTGGTAAATTAGTTTCTTCTAGAGATGCAAATGGCAATAGAGAGTTTCTACCAGAATCTGTAGAGAGATATCTCCTTAATAAGAAGAAAGAGAAGTATCTTCCAGAAAATCAATTAGGCAAAGATGAAGATGTTGTAGTTGCTGAAGCTATCAGTAGTTCTCCATCTGTTATAGAAACTATGCCATTAGATCACGGCAATTTACCTGAACCTTTATCGCCCTCTAAACCAGCAGGGCAAATTACTCCTGTGAACTCACCTGTATCTGTTGCAGCTCCCGTTACCGCAGATATACCTGAGACTGTTCCTGCTGCTGAGACTGCTACTGCTCAACCTACTGCGACACAGCCACTAGCTAACTTAACTGGTAGTAATTCTTCTACCAAGAATACCAATGGATTCAATTTCCATAACTTTATTTCAAGACTTAAAGCATTAAATTACAGACGAATTCATATTGCAATCGCCGCAATTGTTGGATCTGCTATGGCATTTGTTGCAATTCTGGCTATTTTCTTCTTAGCAGTACCGTTGACTATGGCCGATTTGCTCGGTTATGAACAGCCTACTCAGCAAAGTCAGCGCTACGTATCGCCACAAGAAAAAGGTATAGTCGTACGTGCATTACGACCTTTCTCAAACTCCGCATTACATTTAGTCGGAGTAATTAGTCCTAGCACGAGAAATGCTATACAACCTGCAGCTATAGAAAACGTTAATGATATCTTTACCACTGACGAAGAGGGCGCAATAGCCGTTAAGTATCCGTTAAATGTATTCGACTCTTCTTTCTTGAAAGTTCCTGATCAAGGATTGGTCGTAAATCTAAATAGTGAATTCGTGCAAGGCTATAAACCTGGAAGTAATGACGGTGATTTAGCTATTTTGCCGCTAAGTGGCTCTCAATTTGCAGAAAATTCAATAACTGGAAGAGAGCTAAAAGACGGATCTATTACATTAGAAGACCTAGCACCAGGCGTCTTATCAGGACTTAGGGGCACTGGCGGTTCAACAGTGGTGACTGGTAGCGGATCCCAAGGTCCCGCCGGTCCTGCTGGCCCACAAGGCAATATGGGGCCTCCTGGATCCCAGGGTGTTGCTGGACCTGCAGGATCACCGGGCGCTGCAGGATCACCAGGTGCGCCGG
>JBFJNW010000021.1:0-8913 GCA_041617975.1 Saccharimonadales bacterium (SeqCode) | reverse complement strand
CATAATAGTTCAACTTCCACTTTCAGATGTATCTCAAACAGACGACATTTTAAATCGAGTAGCGCCGAACAAAGATGTTGATGCACTAGGTGAGAATGCTCAATTTGATCCAGCTACTCCGCTCGCAATATTGTGGCTACTTAGTGGATACAATATTGAACTCCGCGGTAAAAAGATTTTACTAATTGGTCGCGGCAAACTAGTTGGAGCGCCTCTCCAGAAAATGCTACTAACCTCTGATTATGATGTAGAAGTCGTAACTCGCGATGTTCAAGATCTAAAAGAAAAAACACTAGAAGCAGACATTATAATCACGGCGACTGGTAGCCCAGCAATACTGTACCCAGAAATGATTAAGCAAGGCGCAATTGTTGTTGATGCTGGAGTTGCTAGTGAATCAGGTAAAACAGTGGGAGATTTGCACGAATCGGTGTACGAACGCGATGATTTAACTCTCACCCCTACAAAAGGCGGAGTAGGGCCATTAACTGTATGCGCATTATTTGAAAATGTAATTCTTGCGGCACGTAAATCAATCAAAGGCTAATGATAGTGAAAAAAATGAAGGTCGGCATATTTGATTCTGGAGTAGGAGGCAAATCGGTTGCGAATTCTGTGTCTTCAGCTTTTCCGGATTTAGAAATTTTGTATCTGCAAGACAAAGATAATCTGCCCTATGGTGATAAATCAAAAGATGAGCTGATAGAGCTAACCACTCCATTCATTGAAAAGTTTAAGTCTGAAAACTGCGATGTAATTTTAATTGCTTGTAACACAATTACCACAAATATTATTGAAGATATAAGGTCGACTACGACAATTCCGGTTATCGGTATTGAGCCCATGGTAAAGCCTGCAGCAAAACTAACAAAGTCAAAAATCATTGCAGTTTGCGCAACACCAGCGACACTTCAAAGTAATAGATACAAGCAGCTTATTGATGATTATGCATCTGGAATAAAAATTATTGAGCCGGACTGTAGTAAATGGGCTTCTATGATCGAAAGCAGCGACAATTCGAAGCATTTAATTCACGAGCAAATTATCGATGTGTGTAAAAAAGGAGTAGATGTAATTGTGCTTGGCTGTACACATTACCACTGGATAGAAGATGAAATTTGCAAAATCACAGAATATTATAATGTCTCAGTAATTCAACCAGAACAAGCGATCATAACCCGACTTACTGAAGTTTTAAAACAGCTTGCTTAAACTGTTCACCTCGGTCTTTATAATTTTTGAACAATCCAAAGCTAGCACATCCTGTTGATAGTAATATTATATCTCCTTCTGAAGCAAGCTCCGACGCCGTGGCTACTATTTCAGGCATAGTTTGTGGTCCCATGATGTAGTCTGTGTAGCCTTCTTCATCCAAGCTTTTTGCGATTTCTGATGCGGTGGCGCCAATAAGAACTGCTTTTTTAACGTTATGATTTTTGACGGTTCTAGCTAGTTTTTCATATGTTGCACCTTTGTCAGATCCCCCAAGGATTACAATTTTAGGTTCTTCAAAAGCTTCTATAGCTACTACCGCTGTTTCTGGTGTTGTTCCGAACGAATCATCATAATAAGAAACACCATTAACAATTGCTACTTTTTCTAAGCGATGCTCAAGGCCACTAAAAGTTTCTACGCTAAAGGTAATTGCTTGAACGTCTTTTGATATCTGCCAAAAAGCAGTAATTGCGGCGCAAACGTTTTGGAGATTATGATTACCTAAAAGCTTAACCTGAGATGTGCTGAGGAGCTTCCTGCTGTCCATCACTATATAATCATTGTCTACATAAGCTCCAGGGGCCTGAAAGTAAGGGACTCTTAACCCTTGCGAATGATTTGCAATTACTTGAGAATTGTTATTGTCTGAATAGTAAACCGCTATGTCTTTTTCGCTTTGATTAATGAAAAGTTGTGATTTTGCATTCATATACTCTTCCATGTCCTTATGCCAGTCCATATGCTCTGGCACTACCATAAGGCACACACCAATGTGCGGTGAAGTTTTCAGGTCAATTAATTGGAAGTTAGCAAGCTCTAAAACTACCCAATCTGTTTCTTGTATGTCGTCTTTTAATAGTTCTAGTGGGGGAATGCCGATATTGCCGCCTAGGTGTACTCTAAGTCCCGCAGCCTCAATCATTTTTGCTATTAAGCTACTTGTGGTACCTTTGCCTTTGGTGCCAGTTACGCCGATAATGTTGTTGCTCGGACAGGCTTTCATAAATTCATTAGTATTGCTGGTAACTTTTGCTAAAATCTCGTCAGAGTTAGCGCTTATAATTTCGCTCGGGTGGATGCTTGGAGAGCGAACAATCATATCAAACTCATCTAAATTATTGAGGTAATTATTTCCAAGTTTTACTAGAGCATCACTAGGTACATCAATACTTTCATTGCTGTCACATATTGTTATTTCGTTTCCGGAATGGTTCCAATATTCGTATGCTGATTTTCCTTGACTACCAAATCCTAATATTGCGATTGTCATAACATAAGTGTATCAGTGAAATATCTATTAGAGTTAATTATAATTCTCAAATCAGTAACGATGTCTGCTGTTGTTTCTATAGTTTTGCTTTTACTAGTTCTGCGACTTGCCTTGGCGTCATGTCTGCTTTAAGAATAATGTCAGTTACTCCTAGGTCACGAACATTTTGCGGTACTTCTTGTTCGCCCATATTAGTCAAAATGACCACCTTGGTGTCTTTTCCATAAGCGGTCATTCTAAGTTTTTCGAGCATTTCGTCGCCAGTCATTTCTGGCATCATGAGGTCCAGAAGAATAATGTCTGGACGCATAGTTTCGCATAGTTGTAATCCCAGTTTTCCGTTGTCTGCGGTTTCGACTTCATAGCCTTCTGCCTCAAACTTAATTCGGTACATTTGGGAGATAGCTTGGTCGTCTTCTATAATTGCTATCTTTGTTGCCATAAGTAGATTCTAGTGGAGGATCTCTTTAAACTCAAGCGTTCGTGGGAATATTTAACACTTCCTTAACAATAGTAACTAATTGATCATGTACCAAATTTGCTTTTACTATGTAGCGCTCAAAACCAAGCTCGTTGAGGCTATCAGGGGCTTCTGCCTCACTTATGTTGGTAAGGATTACTACTTTTATAGATTTACCCCATTCACTACTGCGTACTGCTTTTAGAACGTCCTCACCAGACATGATCGGCATCATTAAATCAAGTAGCACTAAGTCGGGGACTTCTTTTTGGATTAGTTCCAGTCCTGCTAGGCCGTTGTTGGCTCGCTTGCAATCAAAACCAGCTAGTTGCAGTCTGGTCTGATAAATTTCTGCCAACATTTCATCATCTTCGGCTAAAACTATTTTCATATTGTTTTCCTATTATGCTACGTACTATATCAAGAATTTGCGTTGGTGTATGTTCCGCTTTAAGTATATACCCATCTACTCCTATATGCTCGAAGTGTTTTTTTACTGCTTCTTCGTCATAGTTAGCGGTCAACAGTATCTTAGAATTTTGAAGCCCAGATATTTTACGTATATATTCAACAACTTCAGGTCCGCTTATAAATGGAAGATGAATATCCATTAGCACAACGTCTGGTATGAAATCTTTAATGATTTCTAGGCCACTTTTTCCGCAACGAGCGGTTTTAACTGTAAATTTGTGGGATTCAAATTTAAATTTATACATATTTCTAATCGCATCATCATGTTGAATAATTGCAATTTTTGACACCAAAAAAACCTCCACCATGCGCTTATTGCATCGCTGTTATTTTATTAAAAAATCTCTGTTTCCGTCTGGACGAAACTATACATTAACAAAGCGTTTTCAATTGAGCAAGCGGCTAAATTACATTATTTCTGTGAGGTGGCTAATATGTCGTTTGCGATCTCTAGTATCTGAGCTGGCGTGTGGTGTGCTTTCACAATGTAGCGGTCCACACCTAAAAACCTTAAGCTTGTAGGGGCTTCGTCTTTACTGATGTTAGTTAGAACAATTACGCGTAAATTTGCTCCCCATTCTGTTTCTCGCACTTTAGTTAACATCTCATCACCTGTCATGGCTGGCATTTTAATGTCTATGAGTGCCAGGTCAGGTTGAAATTCTTTTAGCAGCTCGTAACCTTCGTCTCCGTCATGAGCAACTTTAACGATGAAATCAGGCGTACTAAGTTTTTGCATGTACATTTCTGCAATCGGGCGATCATCTTCGATAATGGCTATTTTTTTCATGTATTTGCTTTTTACTGGTTTGATTATATTATTGCTATTATACAGTGTTTATGCTAAATTAAAACCAGCACATTACAAGATAAAAAAGACACCAGATCCGCTTAACGGGTCTGGTGTCTTTTGCTATTATGACAATAACAAGCCACCCAAAAGAACAAATAAAATCTGCAGTTGCACGAGCAGCATCTGTACTATTTGGTGTTGAGTGGGAACCTCGAGTCGTTCGGTTCGCTCGATCCGAAAATCCCTCGGAAACACTTCAGGTAATAGATTATGCGGTTCCCGTTTTTGATCTTGCATGTAAGCTTTCAAGATCACCACTAGAGGTAGCTCAAGAAGTAAGATCATTACTCACAGCTACCGATTTTGCGGAGCTCAAAGTTGATGTAATTGGTGGATATGTAAATTTTCAACTTGATAATGAATTGATTGTTTCCTGCTCTGATACGGTATCAGAGTGGCTACGACAATCAAGTCAAATCAAGGACATCATTTCCAAGAACTACAGCTTACTTGTGCTGGGAATCGGTGCACTTGAGGAAGAGGAAGTTAAGGACGCAAGATATGCAGTCTCATTTTTGAGCGACCTTATAGGGATGCTTGGAAATGGGGTTAATACTACCTACGTGGTGGGGGATTACTCTGAGGAGTCAATCCCGAATATTTCTCAGTTCGTTCTATCGAGCAAATCAGGGGAGTCAAAGAATACTGAAGCAAAGCTACGCCGACAAGTTAAGAAGCTGTTTTCAAATACCGCAAGCATAGTTAACTCTGAGGAGCTCAAAAGCTTGCATGATTTGCTTGAAGAAGGCTCAGCAAACTCGAATGCGCTGGAAATTACTAACGGTTTGGTCTATGAATCATCACTTGCCGAGAATGTTCATGCATTTCTTGATAATGCGGAGCTGGAAATATCAAAAACACTACACAAGGACGCAATGAGTCGAGCTGTGTATTTTGTTGATGCAGATGACGAAGAAAATGTTATCTCAATTCGTTCTGCCTCTGGTGTGCTATATAGATCAGCCTATGTTTTGTATTTTATCTCTGATTACGTCGAGCTGCTTCAACAGTCAGACAATAGTGATGTGATTGTTCTCGCCCCACAAAGACATCATAAATTTATAAAATCAGTAGCTACATTTCTTGGAATCTATGAGTTGATTCACTGTTTTGATCCTAAAGTGTCTCGACCGGACATCGCCTCTTTAGGCAGCATGTCGCTTACGGAGTTAATGCAACGTAAACGCACAGATCTTGTAGGCATCAAGGAAGAAGAGCTTAACAATGTAACTTATCGTAGACATATAATTGAGCTTTTAGACATGCCTATCGATATTGTTGATTGCGCTTCAAAAAATCAAATTCCTGCACTTTTTGATATTTTGAATACAGAAGATCTTTAGGCTTAGATTTCAGCAAGTCCTTTGTGCAAGTCTCTGCTAACGAGTATCGGCTGAACTACTTTTCCATGTTGATTGAGGATGAAGTTTGACTCTGGTCCGAAGCCACCATACTCTTCGTTGCCTCGTTCAACATCGTTTACAATTTTGTTTTTGAGAACGGTTACGTATTTTTGTAGGCGTATTTCAATGGATTCACTTTCGCCAAAAATTGATACATACATAGCGCGTCTATTGAAGTTTTCTTTATCAAATAGGCTTTGAAGCTCCTTTTCGTCGTTGTAGGTAAGGACATAAAAGAAAGGAGCAAAGAACTCGTGGAACTTTTTGTTGCCGTGTTTTTCAATAGACGATTCAACAACTGTTGGATATACATACTTATTGTTTTCGTCTATCTTTCCCCCATACAAAATTTCCGGCTTTTCATCATCAATCCACTGCATAAGTTCATTTAAGTAGCGAATTTTCATTGTAGGTCCAACTGACGTGTTTTTGTCCCTTGTGTCACCAACCTGAACTTTCTCTAATTCAGTTCGTAAGTGGCTGATGAATGAGTCTTTATGAGCTTTAGGAACAAATATAGCATCTGGTCCTGCACAGTCTTGACCGCTGTTGAAACAGCGCATTTCGGCTGTTTTTTCGGCGGCTAGTTTGATGTCTGCATTTTCTAAAACAAGAAGTGGGTTTACTCCGCTCCCATTGTATAGCAGTACTGCGTCTGGACATTTTGAATATATGTCGAGGGCATTTTCGTACTTGCCAGTGAAAATAATCGCATCAGAATCTTTGGCGTAAAGGTCAATAAAAATTTTTCTAGGGGTTGGCTGCAAAGAAATTTCAGGGAAGAGTTGTCTAATTTCAAGTAGTTCAAAAATAGCATCGAGTACCTCGTTCATTATTTCTGGAGGTCGTATGTATATGTTATCGCTAAAAGCTGACGGGGCAATACCAAATAATACGAGAGAATATAGTGGCAAGTTCAAAGGAAAAAATGTCGAAATGGTGAGCCCTTCAAGTGGCTCAGACAATGACATGAATTCGTCCTCAAAGCCTTTCAGGGCTTCAATTGATCTCATTATTTCATCATTCGCTGCATCAAAAGTTT
Organism: Saccharimonadales bacterium (SeqCode); assembly: GCA_041617975.1. Lineage (GTDB taxonomy): Bacteria > Patescibacteriota > Saccharimonadia > Saccharimonadales > JAXHNE01 > JAXHNE01. The sequence continues at coordinate 2,199 of JBFJNW010000021.1, read as the reverse complement.
CATATTGTTGCAGAAGTGAAATTATCGATTCTTGTTTTTTTTCGATTTTATCAGCAAGTGAGATGGCATTTACGTAAAATGCTTCAAGTTTATTTTTTGTTTTCATAAGTTAATACTATCAAACTATTCTGCTAGAGATTTTATTATAATTCTAAATTCTCTTTTATTTGGTCTTCGTTGATTGGAAAATCATCTTCTTCTGTTTCTTCACGAAGTTCTTTGGCTTTCTTTCGATTAGCAAAGTATTCTCCAGCAATTGAAAGACCCGCAGCAGCGTACCAGGTTCTGTTGTCGCCAAGGAAGTTATTAATGTCATTTGCCATTTCAAAATGTCCTCGCATTGCAAGTTCTTTTACACCGGCTGTGGCACCAGCAGCGATCGCAAATACACCAGCCGCCCCGTCAACGGTAACTCCCACATTGGTTTTACGAACTTCGCTCTTTGATCGTCCACGTGTTGATGCAGTTGCAACAAAAGCTGTTGATCCAAGACTAATTCCGGCGAGAGATCGCCTTAGGTGCATTCCGGCTTTTGATTTCGTATCCTTTGCCGCCTCAAGCACGCGTCGCATGCGTGATATGTTTTCATCCTTATGTTGAGTTTTTTCGCCCTGCATCATCCCAGGAAGTGACTGCTCAAAAAGCGAAACAACTGCAGGATAACGTTCATTAAATTTCTCGAGTGTTTTTGGGTATGCTGCGAGTCCTTGCGTAAGGCCTTCGCCATTTGCGTAGTTAAATCCAGCGTAGATTCCAGCGCCTGCTAATCCTGCAAGAACAGGACTGCCAGTTTTTTCCATGACATTTATGACTGTAGGAGGTGCAAGTAAAATTATAACTCGTGCTCGATCAAAAACTTGTGTTCCCAAGGCGACTGCGCCAAGCCCGAGTGTTCTTAGCTTGCTGTCACTTTCACGCAAGTCTTGCTTTGAAGCTCGCAAGAGTTCAGTTGGGCCATTTGGTTTTTTTGTTAATACATTTCTATCTCCGTAATCTGGAAAACGATTGACGTAGTCTCTCCAAACATCGTAAGTGCATTCCATATTATTTTCGTCAGAAAGGTAAAGTGCGTCGGGACCTAGTGATTTGTGATCGCTTGTTGTAAAAAGTTCTAAATTATCTTGTCTTTCAGGATTTATTAATCCTGGAAGTTCGTTTCTTGTTGAGTGGAGGATAGGAAGATTACTTGACATAAAGCAGATTATACTATAATATATAGCATATTGTCAAATGGAAGGTTTGCCTAGTTTTATGACTGAGATTCTAACCAAAGATGTCATCACCCGAAGCTTTGAATTCTATCAGGATTCATTTCGTGATTTGAATGCTAACCATCCACAATTCCAAGGTTTTACTGAAGATGAATTTACTGACGCAGTTGAGCGACCGTCTACCGTCTGCGCAGAATTACCTAGTGCTGCTGGACAGATTGTTGTTCCTCAAGTTGTCGATATTGAAACATTTGCGTGGCTAAAAGCTGATTTTCATGAAAGACAATTTCAAAGGGCTGCAGATAGAGGTGTTCTTCGTCAGTATCATGAGACGCCCAGCGTTGAACCAAGCGAAAGAACTGTTTCGGAAATCGATAGAATAGCGTCTGAACACGGTGTGCTTACATATAATTTCCCTTCAACAGATCCTGAATATCCGGAAAGACTTCTCAAGTTAATTAAAGCTGCAGATGCGGAAGTTGTTGAAGATGTTGAGTTAGCTAAACAAACCTACTTTATGGGACAAATTAGACTAAAGCGTGAGCATGAAAGACGTGAACACCCTGTTCATTTTGCCAAAGCCTTTGACCTTGCGCGTCAAGATGGTAGTTACGCCGAAACCCGAATAAAGAATGGTGCATCACTGCACCTGGTGGTGGATGATGTATCGGCTGATGTAATGTACGGCTTTTATAAAGATGCTTATCTCAAACTTGAGGATGAACCTTGTGAGCAGGGGTTGAGTCCAGACGAGTTTCGAAGAATGATGACCGAGGACAAGAATGTTATAAAGGTGGTAAACAGCGAGGATGGCGAGATTGTCTCTCTTTGCTTACTTGAAAACAACTTGTCGGTGTTGTCTTGGGTAAATGAAGGCTATTATGCATCGAGATATCCAGATAAACACAGCAAAGATCAAACATATTGGTTCCCAGGACTTGCTGCAAATCCTCATAAAAAAGGCGGCTTAAATACTCAGGTTATGGTT
>JBFJNW010000020.1:0-9038 GCA_041617975.1 Saccharimonadales bacterium (SeqCode) | reverse complement strand
ATAAGGAATTCGGCAAGTTTATTATTTTAGATGAGGCCGAGAGTCAAAATCTCCAGAAACAATGAAAAAGCCCAGCACATTGGCTGGACTCTTTCTTTGGTGCGGGTGAAGAGACTCTAACTCTCGGCCTCATCCTTGGCAAGGATGCGCTCTAAACAACTGAGCTACACCCGCATAAATTTTTAAACGTAGATCATCTGATCTATTCTGCCAATCTTTCCTTGGCCTGGCAAGTATGGTCACGTTCCGCGACCCCGTCGCCAATCCTTAAAGAACAAGTTCTTAAGGCTGGACTCCCTTGCAATATGCCACTGGCATATCTCACTCTAAACAACTGAGCTACACCCGCATGACTGTACAGATTATAGTCAACTGATTATATTGAATCAAGTTAATATGAATAATAGTCTTATATTATTTAACTTCAGATTGAAACTGGTGGCTTGCGAAGGTCGTGCCACTGATCGCGTACTGCGGTGCAATAATCAGCACCCTTAAGGATTCTATCGGCAAGCGTTGGATGACCTCGACGACTTGTCGCTGAAGCAAGTCTTAGATCATATGAAGTTATTTCTTCGCCTAATACGTCGTTACGATGCATGTCTACAATATGAGTATCTTCGTGTGGCCACTCATTGTCCGGAACCTCTTCAATTATGCGATCAATCTGGACGGGTGTGGATTTCATGATCATATTAGCACCATGTACAAAAGACTGACCACTGCGTTCGTATTTTAGCCTTGAGAGTTCATGCCAAATTGAAGTAGAAAAATCTATCCTATCCTTTTCGTCTACATAAAACATCGGAGAAACAAGTACACCGCAAGCAATTTTGCTCATTCTTTTAGTGACTGCGCGAACATACTTATCAGGAAATAGCAGCTTAGTATCGGCATCTAATACTGTCCAACCTGAACCTATTGCCTGTTTGTAGCGAAATTTCAACCCAGCCTTAATTGCTGCTACTTTTGATGGTTCTTCCAGTTCTATAACTTGCGCACCGAATAATCTTGCAATTTTTGCAGTATCGTCGGTGCAGCCATTAGCAACAACAATTGGCTCAATTCCAATTTGTGGCAACGACTCTAGCGTGTCATTTATCGATTCAGCTTCATTTTTTGCAGGAACGATTATCGGGTAATTCATCTTATTGCTTCCTAAAAATATACTTATAGTTATTTTGGTAGAATCAAAACCATATAAAACCAAAATAATTGGCGATAGAATTTGAAGCTATTTGTACTTTTTATACATTCTTGTACACTTTTTGTCAATGTTTATCCGTTTATTTTACGTGATTTTACCCCTTGATAATGTAGTTTTTACTACAAAGTACTTATGGTTATTGACATAAGGGTGTAAAATAGAAACAGCTCAGCAAAAACTGGGCGTCGCAGAGGAACGTAAGGCAAAAACCGGACGGACTAATGCATTCGATTTTAGATTATTACTGGGTAAAACCATTTTATCTAAAACAAAAATCAAGGGTGAAAGCCCTTATTACTAAAATCTTCATTCGCTGCAGCTTATGAAGATAGCCGGCAATAAAAAAGCACCGCGCAAAAAACGTTGGTGCTTTTTTATTATCTAATCTGTTTTATTTCATTTACTTCTCTGTTAAAATACAGTGTTGTGTGGCTCTTTAGCTCAGTTGGTAGAGCATCGGATTGAAGCTCCGTGTGTCCCCAGTTCGAGTCTGGGAGGAGCCACCAATAAAAACGCCCAAGCTTGTCTTGGGCTTTTTTATTGGACTGCATTTTTGCAGTGACTTGAATTGGAAGTTCGCTAATCCCCCGTCTGGCAGCGCCAGACAAATGGGCGGATTATACTTGGTATTCTGGGAGGAGCCAACAATAAAAACGTCCAAGCTAGTCTTGGGCTTTTTTATTTCTTAGATCTATGGCTTAGTAACGTGGGCTTTTAGCTTTTCGGCCATATTTTTTAGATCTTGTGTATCACCGTATTTTTCAAAAGCGCGAAGGATTTCCAGCGGAATAGCGAAAATTACAGTATTAGATTGATCGGAGCTAAGGTCGTTTAGAGTTGAAAGTGTCCTAAGATGAAGCGCACCTGGAGTCTCTGAAAGCTTCTTAGCAGCATCTGCAAGGTTCTGAGAAGCCTCCAACTCACCGCGGGCCTTAACGATAACTGATCGTTTTTCTCGCTCTGCTTCTGCTTGTTTTCCAATTACACGCTTCATATCATTAGGAAGTTCTACGTTTTGAATATTTACATCAGGCACATCTATTCCCCATGGCTCTGTAACGCTGTCGACTATAGTTCTGATCTCTGAACTGATCTGGTCTCTTTCGCTTAGCAGAGTATCTAGCTCTACTTTACCAACTACGTCTCGTAGCGCTGCCTGGGCGTATTGTGCAGTCGCTAGACGGAAGTTTTGAACATCAAGAGTAGCCTTTTCTGCACTCGTTACCCGAAAATACACAACTGCATCAACACTAACGGTAACGTTATCTTTAGTGATAACTTCCTGTCGAGGGATATCAATTGTCGCTAGACGCATGTCTACCTTATCCATTTGCTGGATAATTGGGATAATAATGTTAAATCCAGCGTTTCTAGTTCCTGTATATTTACCAAGAGTCAATATGACACCTTTTTCGTATTGCTTTACGATTCTAATTCCTGTTACGATGACAAATATTGCTACAAATAGTAGAAATGAAACTAATCCTTCCATGATCTCTCCTCCTGATTATATTTCCAGTATACGCTACTGAATATTATTAAGCTTATGAAATAACTTATTTTTATCTTTGCGAGGGGCTCGACTGATCACTTAGATTGACGCTTCAAGCGTTTAATGTAAGCAAAGTGCGGGGAGTGCTCCCACCACCACTCCTCGACCCATTGCTCGATTGCTTGAGTCCATTTACCAAACAAAAAGCCCACCATATCGGTGGACTGTTTGTTTGGTGGGTGATGAGGGACTCGAACCCCCGACCCCCTCGGTGTAAACGAGGTGCTCTAGCCAACTGAGCTAATCACCCATAGATTGTTAATTATAGCAGGACTGACTTTGACTCGACCTACGTTCCGTAGGCTCGAAACTTCAACTTTGAAAGCAAGCTTTCAAATGAAGATTTCCTTGCAGACTGCTGCTAGCAGTTTTCACCCCGACCCCCTCGGTGTAAACGAGGTGATCAACGCCATCCGAGCTATCACCTGACTATAACGCATCGAACCTAATCGACTGCGTTATTTTACGGTAAACAGGGGTAATTTACAAGTGGGTTGTATTACATTTCGGGAGCTGGAGAAAGCTCATGAATCTCTACCGAAAATTTACCATCATTATCGCTTAAAAATGGATGATCTTTTACGAGTTCTTTGGCATCGTCTAAGCTGCTTGCTTTAATAATCGAAAAACCACTTAAATCAGAAACTTCTGCTTCTGTTCCATCATCTACAAGCGCTACGCCACCCGCCATTGGATTTCCAACGCTAACGAGGGACTCTCCCATATTTCCCATCCATTCTTCCCACTTTTTCATGACCCCCCGAACTTGTTCATCTGTCATGCTTGACATGTCTGTTGTAGGACCTTTGTAAAGTATAATAAATTCTTTCATAGTTACTCCTAAATATTACCTTTATAGTTAATCACATTATATTTACTAACATAAGTTGCGGCTTTTAACTTTATTTATTAGATTTCGCTAAAATTAAGATCGTTTTTTCTTTCGACCGCGTCGCTTTCCGTGGTGTTGCTCATACCTATCAACATACGATGTTATACCCTTTATTGCTACGAAGCCCCACAACGCATTAACAATCATGGAGATATAAGCTCCTGTGATAAATTCATGCACACCTAAAAGTAATACTCCGGCTAAGTTATCAAGCTCGTACCAAATAGATTTACTGGACCATTGGCCAATTCTGATGCGATAAAATCCAAAAACGATTAGAGCGACACCAAGTAGTCCAATTAAATTTATTGGATCAGTAAAATAATCCACCTAAGAACCACCCTTCATTCGTAAAATCTTTTTATGTTCTAGGAAGATGATCATGTAAATGATCCATTGAATATTCGTCTCTTAGCAGCGGTTTAACGTCTTCGAGAGTTACATCCATTTTTACGCCTGGATTCAGAGTGTTATACGGGTCGAAGGCTTTTTTGACTTTTTGGAAAATAGAATATAGCTCTCTGCCGTAAAGCTTTTCGAGGTATGGTGCACGTAACCTACCATCACTATGCTCGCCGCTAGTGCTTCCACCTAGCTCGATTACCATCGTGTAGTATTCTTCTATAATCTTAAAAACTTTTTGCCTATCACCAACCTGGCTAAGATCTAGGAATGGTTGCATATGTAAATTTGCGTTCCCCGCGTGACCCCATAACGCTGCACGCAAACCGTACTTTTTAAAAATTTCGTAAACTCTGTCGATGTACTGTTGGAACTTTTCTACAGGTACAATTCCATCCTCTATAATTGGAAGCGCCTTAGTATTGCCTTCTGAATGAGATATAACTGCCGCGGCGCTATGGCGTATCTTCCACAAGTCATCTTGCTTTTCTGGATCATTTTCTAATTGATATGGTACTTGATACTTGTTAAGTATTTTTTGCACTTTTTTGGCCATACGTTTCTGGGTACGGTCACTTGCGTTATCGAACTGAACTAACATAACCAATTTACTAAATGGAGGATCTATTATTCCTTTGAGCTGATTCGGATTATGTTCATGCAAAAAGTTAAGCAAATTCTCGTCTACCATTTCGATTGCGCTCGGCATTTCTGGCAAACCGCGGAACTCAAGTACTGCTTGTTCTGCAACCTGCAGGTCATCAAATTTAGCTACTATCAGAGTCTCGTTGGGATTATGAAACTCTGTATCAAGAGTTATTTCTGTAACTATTCCAAGCGTACCCTGAGATCCAACGATTATTGGAGTAAGATCAAATGACCCATTTTTCTGCTTTACTTCGCCAATTGCGTAACCAGCAGAATTTTTAGTAACGGCTAAGACGTTATTTTCTATAACCTGCTTGTTTTCTTCTATCAAAGTATCAATTGTTCTATACAATTCACCTTCGAAGCTCTGCAAGCCAAGTTTTTTGTTTAGTTCACGCTTGCTGAGGCGTTTAGTCTCTATCACTTCTCCGTTAGCCAGAACCAATCTAAGCCCACGGACATATTCCCTGGTGCTGCCGTATTTAACTGTTTTTTCACCACCTGCATTATTTGCAACCGCGCCGCCAATAGTTGAAAAATCTATCGATGATGGGAATGGAGGCAAGAATCGACTATGTGTATGGAGAGTTTGCTGTAATTTACCATATATAACTCCTGGCTCAACAGTTACTGTACCGGTTTTGCCGTCAAGCTCTAAGATTTTGTTCATGTGAGCAGGAAAAACTAGCATCAGCCCAGTGCCCAGTGCACCACCACCTTGGTCGGTGCCTTTGCCGCGAGCTGTTATAGGCAAAATTTTGCCTCGTTCAGCTAGCTGCCAAGTAAAACGTGCAGCTTTTCTCACATCATTTTCCCCGCGCGGATAGGCAATTATATCCGGCATGACCTTGAAAACACTGCCGTCTGTTGAAAAATATTCTCTGGCATCACTAGAGGTGATCACCTCACCTCGTAGATGTTCTTGCAAGTAGTGTGCAACTTTATTCATTTTATCTTTTTATAACCTCGTTAAAGCGTTAGCATATCGTTATTCATAATAACATGCATCACTCAAGAGTTCACTTAATCAACTACTTAACTTGAGATTTACGATCAAAAAACGTATCATAACCTAGCTATCAGTTATCTTGCGCGAGTGGCGGAATTGGTAGACGCGCTACCTTGAGGGGGTAGTGGGAGTAATCCTGTGGAGGTTCAAGTCCTCTCTCGCGCACCAAACAACCTGACGACCATTTTTGGTCGTTTTTGTTTTTTGAAGGCAATTGACTTGAACCGGAGGCATTAGCTGCCTGTGGCTGTTAATGTTTTCCTTGCTTGGCCATTTCTGGAGAGACTTGTCTCGATGAAATGCATATTTGGGCAAGTCCTCTCTCGCGCACCAATAAAAAACTCTGACTTATCGTCGGAGTTTTTTTAATATTTATATGATTCTTGGGTTTTTATTGTCCAGTTATGGACTGAATTATATCGATCATTGGCGCTGTGTAGCCCACGCGAATCAAATCCAGAGAAGTAGCCACGTGTTACGTAAACATACCTCGGTTGATACATGGCAAGGGCTGGAGCATCCTCTCGCCACTGTTTTAAGAATGGTTCATATTTAACTTTACGCAACTTAGGATCTATTCGCGTCCTGCCGGCCTCTAATGACTGATCGGCTATATCGGACTGATATTCACTAAGATTCAATCTGTTGTTGGATCGCACGTCTGCCTGACTACTGTGCCAAAAAGCGAAAACGTCAGGGTCTTTTCCTAGCCCAATACTGTATATAACCGCGTCATATTGGTGCAGAGAAACAATAGATTGTAACTCTGCGTCGTTTGGTTGATCAACAGTAACTTTTGCTCCAATTGCAGTCCAAAATTTTTGTAATTCCCTGGTTACATCTGTAAATTCACTGTTATTTGGCGCTTTTAGACCAAATGCCAACTCTTTGTCGCCTTTTACGCGGACTCCATTTTCGCCCATCTTCCATCCGGCTTCATCGAGTAATCTATTTGCCTCTTTTACATCATGCTCTAGTTGAACAAGCTTTGGATTATAGCCAATTTGACTGCGCAGCAAAGGTCCATCAACAACTATTGCAGAGTACTCAAGGGCATTAACAATATCAGTGGTATTTACTGATCTAACTAATGCCTGGCGCACAACTTTGTCTTTTAGTACCCCTTCGGTGGTTTTAAAAAATACCATAACCGCCCCCGTTAGAGGAAGATTAAACTCTTGTACGCTTGAGTCATCGATCGTGTCGACTACATTATTTAAACCACTCATAGCTGATAGGCCTCTATCCATGAATAGTTTTGTCATCGTGTCTTCATTTCTAAAGCTATTTATAACAAATTTGTTTAATCTTGCTGGACCTTTGTGGTAGTTGTCGTATCGCTTCAAGGCAATCTGCTCTTGTCTGTCCTCTGGCGTCTGTCCACTAACCTCAACAGCCTCCCATTCAAATGGCCCCGTTCCAACTGGTCGAATCGTATTAAATTGGTCTGATCGCAGCTGATCGGCAGCAACATCATCAAGAAGATGATTTGGAATAATGCCGTTTGTCATAGAATGCGGAAATGCAGCAAATACATTTGGAAGGGTAAACTGCACGGTCCGATCATCGGTTTTCTTAAGTCTTACGTCTCGCCAGCTAGAGAACAGAGGAGATTGTGCATCTGGATTTTGGATTGTTCTATAGGTGAATACTACGTCATCTGCAGAAAATTCTTCACCATCATGCCACTTCACATCATCGCGTAGAGTTACTGTATATATCTTCCCAGTTTCATCAACTTTCCAATTTATTGCTAAATTCCCGACTAATTCGCCGTTTTTGTCGTATTCAAAAAGTGAAGAGAATAATAAACGTGAAACACCACCGTCTACCCCACCTATGGCATACACAGGGTTAGCATTAGTAAATGATCCCAAAACTCCTTCGGTAAAAACTCCGCCATTTGCTGGAGTAGTTTCTAGATAAAACGCTCCTAAGTGACGAATCTGAAATACACCAAGTGCAACCAAAATACCAACTAGCGCCAACCAAGATCCTACAAAACGCCTAACATCAACCAATCTGTGAAGCCGCCTAATAAATAGCTTTTCAAGTTTTTCCTCTGCTTGAACGCTAATATTCTCAACCTGACGCTTACTTTTTCGGACATTTCTCCGAAACCGTAGTTTAGTTTTACGGTCAATTTCAATCATGAATTGAGCTTTCCTATTAAGCCGTAATATGCAATATCAACGAAGCCGTGAAAATAAAAACCAAAAATATAGTAATTTGGTGTAGTGACTTATCTGATCCTCTTCGAACTGTATTCACCTCTCCACCGCCTCCACCAAGTCCAGCACCAAGACCTGCGCCTCTAGTCTGAATAAGAATCAAGATTATAAGCAATGCGGCAGAACCCAGTGTTACGTAATTATAAACGTTCATTTTTCCTCCAAAATTGTGGTTACTAAATAGTTTACCAATCCTATGACCATACCTGCAAGTATTGCTGTTGAAAAGCTGGCAACATCAAGCCTAGAGTATAGACTACTGAGCAACATAACCATAAAACCGTTGATTATAATCATAAACAACCCAAGACTAAATAATATTGCTGGCAGTGACAGCAATATTACGATTGGCTTAATTATTGAATTAATGATTGCTAGTAAAAACCCAGCTGAAACAAGCACCAATAAGCTGCTCTCGTATGTAATTCCGGTTAGTAATCCAGCAGCCACCCAAAGCCCAAGCGAACTAGTTAACCACCTAATTAAAAATCTTGATGAAGCGCGTCTACTCATTGATGAATATTGTACTGTATCAGAGGTCAGTCGGCAAGGAAGCCGAAAGCACTTTAGGGCCGTTATTGGTTATTAATATATTATCTTCTATTCGCACTCCAATAGACTCGTCTGGCACATAAATTCCCGGTTCGACTGTAAGCACCACTCCTTCTTTTAGGGGTAAGCTGTAATCACCTATATCATGTACGTCTATGCCCAAAAAATGTGACGTGGCGTGCGGATAAAATTTTCTAATTTGTTTTCGAGATGCTTTTTTTATTAATCCTAGATCTTTCAAAATTACGCCCATCTCATTTTCTATAGATTTTTCGTAAGCTTGCATATCGGTGCCGATTTTTAGTAACGTAAGCGCGTATTTATGCATGTGTTGCACGCCGGCATGAATATTTTTTAATCTCTTTGAAGGCACGCCAACCGAATAGGTGCGAGTAATATCGGCTGCGCCACGATATGATTCGGCTCCGACATCGATCAAAAGTCCCGATTTGTTATAAATTTTGGAATTATTTTTGTCGTAATGCAGAGTGAAGGCATTTTTTCCAGCTGCAACAATTGGTGAGTACGCATGGACGGCATTGTTT
>JBFJNW010000019.1:0-9045 GCA_041617975.1 Saccharimonadales bacterium (SeqCode) | reverse complement strand
ATTATTGCAATTAACGGTTTTGCTATATATGGACTGGCTAGTGGAATGAACGAATCAGAGATTAGGACCTGGTTCTCGAGTAGCCTGGAAATATTAGCATCGCTAATGTTGACTACTGTAATCATCGGCTTGATGCTAATTAAACTATATCTAGAGCTGACTAAACTGAATTGGAAAAGTATAGGGCTTAACAGACTAAAATTAATACACCTTGGTCAAGCGTTAATTGGCTACGGTTGGTACATAATTCTATTTTTGATATCCACAGTTCTAGTAAGTGAGTTCATACCTCAGATCAATCTGAATCAAGAACAGCAACTTGGCTTTGATAAGTCAGCTACTGGTCCTGCACTTCTTTTAATAGGCCTAAGTTTAGTGGTGTTGCCGGCTATTTATGAAGAAATATTGATGCGTGGTGTGCTGTATACAAAACTACGTAAAAATTTGTCTTTTATTGCTACTACATTGGTCGTATCTCTGTTATTTGGAGCAGCTCATCTAGAGTGGATCGGGGACAATCCGCTTAACTTTGCTGCTGCACTAGACACTTTCTTGTTATCAATTGTATTAGTTTACTTGCGGGAACACAGTAAAAGTTTGTGGCCCGCAATTTTGCTACATGGAATAAAGAATCTTATAGCTTTTTCAATTGTATTTGTGTTCAAGCTCGTCAGCTTCTAGAATAGGGTTTATCATGAGACGATCACAATTATTTTCCAAAACCCGTAAAGACGCGCCAGCAGACGAAACTGCTAAGAACGCCCAGCTTTTAATTCAAGCAGGTTATATAAACAAAGAAATGGCCGGTGTGTACGCATATCTGCCTCTTGGTCTAAAGGTCGTAGAGAACATCCGTCAGATTGTTAGAGAAGAAATGAATGCTATCGGCGGACAAGAGCTTATTATGTCCTCTCTTCAGCCTAAGGAAACTTGGGAAACCACAGGTCGTTGGGATGATGAAACAGTTGATGTGTGGTTCAAGTCCAAGCTAAAAGACGAGACGGAAGTCGGATTTGGTTGGTCGCACGAAGAGCCGATTGTTGAAATGATGAAACAACACGTAACAAGCTATAAAGATTTTCCGGCAAACGTGTATCAGTTCCAAACAAAGCTAAGAAATGAATTAAGGGCAAAGAGTGGAATAATGCGCGGGAGAGAATTCATAATGAAAGATATGTATTCTTGCAGTCTCGACGCTGACCAGCACGAAGATTTTTATCAAGCTACGATTGACGCCTACATGAATGCATACAAGCGCATGGGAATAGGCCAAGACACTTACGTCACCTTTGCGAGCGGTGGGGCTTTCACGCAGTTTAGTCATGAGTTTCAGACGGTGTGTGAGGCTGGTGAAGATGTAATTTATCTTCATGAAGCTAAAAATATTGCCGTTAATGAAGAAGTGATGGACGACGAGAATTTACAAAAACTTGGTGTTGAGCGAAAAGATCTTAAACAAGTAAAATCAGCCGAAGTTGGAAACATATTTAATTTTGGCACTCAAAAAAGCGAGCAGATGGATTTTGCATACACTGATAAGAATGGTGATAAAAAATTTGTGCATCTTGGATCATATGGAATTGGAATTACACGGTGTATGGGTGTTATTGCAGAAAAATTTTCTGATGAAAAAGGACTTGTTTGGCCCGAACAAATCGCGCCCTTTAAGGTGTATCTAGCAGCTCTAGACAGCGATGGACCGGTGGCAGAGGCGGCAGATAAATTGTATGAAGAACTTCAAAATAAAGGTATTTCAGTAATCTATGATGACCGAGACGCTCGTCCAGGAGCTAAATTTGCTGATGCAGATCTTATGGGTATTCCTCATAGAATCGTGATAAGCAAAAAGACACTAGATGGTTCGGTTGTTGAGTACAAATCTAGAACATCATATGAGTCAATTATGCTAAGCGAAAGCGAACTAATTCAAAAACTATCATAAATCAGCTTTGCTTTGGTATACTTAGACTAGTTCCTTAGCAGCTTACAGATATCAGAAATAGGAGAAAAATTATGAATAAGCAATTTCACTTAACCCAAGAGGGCGTTGATGAATTACAAAAAGAACTAAAGCAGTTATTGTCTGAGCGAAGTGAAATCGCGGACAGAATTAGAGTTGCCCGTGAATTTGGCGACCTTAGTGAAAATGCTGAATATGCCTCAGCTAGGGAAGAGCAAGGAAAAGCTGAGAGTAGAATTTCTGAAATTGAAAATATTCTCCAAAATGTTGAAGTTATTGCTAAGCCTGACAAGAAAGACATTGTCCAGCTAGGAAATAAAGTCTGTTTAAATAGCTCTAAGGGTAAAAAAGAGTTTACTATTGTAGGATCTGTAGAAGCTGATCCTATGAATGGAAGAATTTCTGACGAATCTCCTATTGGTCAGGCATTGCTTGGTAAAAAGTTAGGCGAAGACGTAGAAATTCAAACTCCTTCAGAGGTTGTAGTCTATAAAATTGATTCAATCTCCTAAGAAATTGATACTTGTAAAGCCTTTACTGTAAACTACTCATCATGGCTACTATTAAAGAACTCCGAGACGAACGATTACGCAAGCTAGAAGATATAAAAAATCTAGGCATAAATCCATACCCAGCAAAAGCCAACAGAACACACAAAAATGCTCAAATTGTATCGGATTTTTCTGATCTTGAAAGTAAAAGTGTAACGGTTGTTGGCCGTGTAAAATCAATTAGAAAATTCGGCAAACTCGCATTCATTGTGATTAGAGATGAGTCGGGTGATATACAGCTGTTTATTAAAAAAGGCGATCCAAACGAAACAGCAGATAGAGATAATTCCGAACTTGTTATGCCAGGAGAGATTTCTTTGCTAGACAGCGGAGACTTCGTTGAGTGTAGTGGAGAAGTTATTAAGACTCAAACTGGTGAAATATCAGTAAATTGCCGGACGTTTAGGTTGCTTACAAAAACTCTTAGGCCACTCCCCACAGATCAAGATGGATTTACTGACAAAGAACAGCGATTACGTCGTAGATACGTCGATATGAGCGTTAACGAAGATGTTAGGCAGCGATTTATTCGTAGAAGCAAATTCTGGCAGGCTACACGTGACTTTTTGAATAATGAGGGATTTTGTGAAGTGAATATCCCTGTTCTTGAACACACAACAGGTGGTGCTGACGCTAATCCGTTTGTTACTCATATGGATGCTCTAGATCAAGATTTTTACCTTAGGATTAGCCATGAATTGCCGCTCAAACGCTTGCTAGGGGCAGGTTTTGAAAAAGTTTATGACATTGGTCCAAGATTTAGAAACGAAAATTATAGTGACGAGCATTTGCCAGAGCATGTGGCCATGGAATGGTACTGGGCATATGCGAACTGGGAAGACGGAATTGAGTTAATGGAGCGCATGTTCAAGGAAGTTATTCAAAAGACTTTTAATACCTTGCAGTTCTCATTTAATGAACAAAAAGTAGATTTAGACACAAAATGGGAGCGATGGGATTACTCAGAAGTCATAAAGAAGCACTACGGCATTGATGTATTTAACTGTACTATCGATCAAGTAAAAGAGCAGCTACAAAAACACAAGTTAACTGTAGAGAAAACTGATAATATTCCCCGAGGAATTGATAAACTTTGGAAGAATATTCGCAAAGATGTAGTCGGACCGGTGTGGCTAATTAATACGCCGACGTTCGTGTCTCCACTAAGCAAAACAAGTGATCAAAACCCTAACTATGTAGAGCGATTTCAGGCAATCATCATGGGTAGTGAGCTGTCTAACGGGTTCTCTGAGCTTAATGATCCAGTAGATCAATTACAGCGATTTAAAGAGCAGCAGCAAATGCGTGATGCAGGTGACGAAGAAGCAATGATGCTTGATATAGATTTTATAGAAATGCTTGAGTATGGCATGCCCCCAGCTTGCGGTCTTGGGTATTCAGAAAGAGTGTTTTGGCAGTTTGAGGGCGTAACAGCCCGCGAAGGCGTCCCGTTTCCTCAGCTGAGACACGAAATAGATGAAACGACTAAATCAATTTATCCAGATATTAAGTTGTAGACTTTTCCATGATCATCAGGGGTAGACTACTCATATCTAATTTGTTTTAAAGGGTAATATGCTATAGTTCTCTTATTATGGCTACAAAGAAATCAACCACTAAGGCAAAAACTAAAAGCACTAAGACGGTCGCGACAAAAAAGACTGTCAAGAAATCGATTAGTAAAAAACCAACGAAAAAAGCAGCAGTAAGTAAAAAGGCAACTACAAGCATAAAAAGTAAAACTACGGCTAAAAAGGTAACACCTAAAAAGGCTGCAATTACTAAAAAAAGTTTAGTTATGCCGCTTAGCAAATTATATGTTTTTGGGGCGCTATTTTGCGCTACGTTAGCAGCCCTCGTGTTTGCTTATGGTGATCAAACTACTATAGCAGTAACTGCACAGTACGCTGCAGAGAATAAATTAGTAGAAACTAAAGAATTATTACCAGCAATTCGACAATTATTTGCAATTAATTTAGTGCATGTAATATCGGTAATACTTGTCGTGTCTGCTCTATGGAGGTTAGTAGTGCTAACCAAGTATAAAAATTCATATACAGATCAAGTTAAAGCAAAACTAACTACTGTTAACTGGCTCGAGCTTGGCTTAATAGGACCATTTGTCTTAATGACAATTGCAGCTGCTGCTGGAGTAAGAGACATCATGACGTTAATTCTAGTAGGTAGCATTGTAAGCATCACGGCCGTACTCGGTTATCTGACAGACAGATATAATATGGTTGGACGAAAAACATTGCTTAAAAAGAAGATTGCCTTAGACGTACTGCTGCTTCCTTGGTTAGTTATTGCGGCATCTGTGTGGCATACATATCTTTATGGATTTAGTAGCCTAAGTGCGAGTCTTTATGCATTGTTGGTTGCTGGTTTTGCAGCTTATCTAGTATTAGGTTATGTGCATTATCGACAAATTAAAGCATCTGGAAAATTCTCAGACTTTATGTACGGCGAACAATGGGTTCAGGTAATGCACTTGGTGTTGCTTGAGCTTATTGCGCTAATTGTTTTCTTATAGTTAGTTTGCGTTCGTTGTTCTATCATCTTAGCTCTGGTACTATAGTTTTAAGGTAGTGCTTATGTTAAAAAGTGGGAACACATGAAAAAATCTTTGGCTAAAAGCCATTCAAAAAAACAATCGGCTCGAAATAAATCCAATTTATCTTATTCACAACGCAAAAAGCACCATAAGCCGTATAGATTACGTCATATTGGACTTATAAGTTTAGGCTTGCTTATTGGACTAATATCGGTATTTCAATTAGGAATTTATATTGGCAAAACACAGTCAAGCACAGTGCCGCTATCTCAGTCTGCGCGCATAGCACCAAGTGTTTCCACTATAAGATCTTCGTATGGGTATTCTTTTTCGTATGATAATGAAGTTGTTGTTGCCTCGGCGACGGAACTTAGTGATGACGAAGTCAAATCGGTCGACAATCAAGAACTAACTCAGAATAAACCACTTGTTTCTGTGGTGCTAAAAGGTAAGCGCGGATCAATTAGTGGTTTTGATGCTGCGGCTCAACTTTCGATTAAAGTTTTAGATAACAAAGAGATATTAATAAGTGAAAAGTCGACAAAGCCGTCTCTGTCAGAACAGCAACTGTCAGCAGATCTGTTTAGCGTCCAATCCGATGCAAATTTTGATGTTTCGTTAGTTACGCAAAATAATGAAAAAATAAATGGACTTGAAACGGTTCGGCGTGTGTTTCAGCATACTCCAAAATTTGGATCTGGCACGGCTAAAGTATATTCGGTTCAGTGGAGTGGAGTATTGGATGGTAGGGCTTTCTCAATTTATTTGCAGGGCTTAGCAGGGGGTTCTGAGACTCCGGAGATATTCGAATCAGTTCTAGAGTCTATCAATTTCGCAAATAACAAAGATCAATCAGTATTGGGGGCATCAACATTTGCTGGATTTTTGGGGTTTGGGACTGCAGAAGCACAGACTTTGGATGACGATTATATTATTGATAGCGTTTCGCCAGCAGTCGTAAAGATATATCATGCCACTTGTGGAACTTTGGTTATTTTCGGTGAAGTATTGGGTGGCGAAACTTGTGATCTAAGCACAGGTAGTGGGTTTTTTGTTTCATCTGATGGCTACATAGCCACCAATGGGCACGTAGTCACAAATGATGCTGAGGATATATTTGTCAGCGTTCTTCTAAATAGCCCACAAGCTTTGGTGTCTTTTTTGACGAACCTTGTTGGTCTGAACAATGATCAAATTAACGAGATATCACAAAATCCATCAATACTAGCAGCAATAATTGTGGAACTGTACAATTTCCCAGATGACGACATTCGTCTAGAGAATGAGTCCCATACTTATTTTGTTGCACTCGGAGACAAGCCACTGGAGGTTAACGACGTTCAAGGTGTGTATGACTTACGAAATAAGCCAAACAGCGACAAGTTAATAAAAGCTAATTTTATTGGCGCAGATTACTCAAGTAAAGACTTGTATGTTGTTGGCTCTGGCGGAGAAGAGGGATTTAGCTCCAGTGATGTGGCAATAATAAAAGTACCATTATCTGACACTCCTTATATTCGATTATTTAAAAACACTATTACTCAAAATATGGGAGTTTCTATAGTTGGATTTCCTGGTGATGCGGACAATGCTCTCACAGATAATTCACGCCTAAGTACTTCAGTAACTAATGGATCAATTAGCGCCATCAGGGATTCTGCTGGCGGTAAATATAAACTTTATCAATCAGACGCAGATGCCTCGCGTGGAAATTCTGGAGGTCCAGTGCTGAATTCTAGCGGGGAAGCCATTGGTCTTCTTACGTACAGGTATAAAAATGAAGCAAGTGGAGATGCTGCCAAAAGTTATATTAGAGCAATAGAAGATCTACAAGTCTTAGCAAAAAATGAGAATATAAGTTTTAAGTATGATGGCATTACTCAATCTACATGGGAAAAGGGTTTGGATTTGTACGCACAAAACCGATTTTCTAGCGCATTAAAAGAATTCAATAAAGTAGACGAGGCATTTAAACCACACAGGATTACAGGTTCATATATAGCTAATGCCAAAAAAGCTATAGATGAAGGTCGAGATGTTAAGGAGTTTCCGATTGCAATATCAATAATTGCTACCGTAGCATTTGTCGGGATGATGTCAGGCATAGTATTGGCGGTTAGGCATCGAGGCCACCACGAGAAGTTTAAGCTTAGTAACCCAATTGATTCAGCAAACAAGATGGCCCATGCAATGCACTTTACGCTGATGAAACATGAGCCAACCGTTCATGCTCCTCAAGTTGTTTCCGGTCCCATTCAAGATATCTCGGTTAACCAAAATAAAAAATAAGGTAGTATAAGAATTAAATTATGAGATTACATAGATTTTATGTTGGCGATCAACTTAAGTTAACGCACGACTTCTGGATTAATGATCCACGTCTAATCAGACAATGGCAAAAAGTATTTAGATTGTCAGAAGGTGCAGAAGTAGTTCTTTTTGACGGTGTATCTCACGACAGAATGTACCAAATTGTAGATATAGAAAAAAATGGTATTCATTTAAAACATGAAACAGACCTATCGGAAAACAAACCATCTAAAAACATTTATTTGTTTTGGTCATTACTTAAAAAAGATAAGAATGACTGGGTATTACAGAAATGCACAGAACTTGGAGTAAATCATTTTGTCCCAATGCTGACCAAGCGCACAGAAAAAACGGGTTTTGACGCCGAAAGATCAAAAAGAATAATCATTGAAGCTGCAGAGCAATGTGGCAGAAGTAATATTCCTACTCTTCGTGAGCCAATGTTATTGTCAACCGCCATAGAAGATTATGCAGATAAAATTCAGCTATATTTTGCAGAGCAGGGAGATCATAAAAAATCGATTAGCAGTGAAGAATTTGGAATATTAATTGGGCCTGAGGGCGGGTGGAGTTCACAAGAAATAGATTTGTTTGATGATAAAAAATTAAACAGAATAAATTTGAATCAGTTTACTTTGCGAGCCGAAACAGCATCTGTTACAGCCATCTCGCAGTCACTTTAGATTATGAATCTACTGTGGTATAATTGACCATAGTTTAAAAGATAATAAAAAACGAAATTAAAAATGTCTTTAGGTTCTGAGCATGTGTTTCCTCAACATATCCCAAAGAGTGCTATCCATGGCACTAAGACATATTTAGGTTTAGTAAAGAACTTAGTATTATCACACAAAAGAATATCCTTGGTGGCATTTGGGACTTTTATTGTTTTGTATAATTTAACAAGCATCTTGTATCAGCCAACCGCATCTATGAATTTTTCTCAAGCTGCAAGTTGCACGTCAAAATTTACTCTTTTTCCATCACTGCAGCGAATCGCTAAAGATAGTCAGTTTAATGTTGTGTTTGCGGGCGGTTTATCAGTAGCTGGATTTAAAATAGGCAGTGGAAGAGTGTGCGCGGTTCCTTCGATGCCCGTTACTCAGAATGCTATTCACGCTGTTCGATATGGATTGTTTGGTGGAGCTGTGGGACAACGCATTATGGTTGAGTCAACTCAGTATCCTAAATTAAACTCTAGTGAACTAAGCAAGCAAACCATAGCCGTTAATCAACCAGTTAAATTAGAGTTAAGTCATGCAGATGCAGTTTTTGATTATCAGATTGTCGCAAACAATAATCCCACTATCTGCGAGAAAGAATTTACACATATAAAATGCGATTTAACTAAAGCTGAGTTAAAACAAGGCAAAGAATACGGTGTTTTGATTAACCGCATGTTTGATGGGACTAAAGTAGAGAACGTATATGAAGGAGTTATCAAAACAGCAGAGCCGCTTAAAATAATCGAATCTTCAATAGCTCAATCTGATATTGTTTACGAACCAATAAATTCAGTAACATTTAGAACTTCACAAAAATTAACCGACTCGCCAAAGTTCAGAATTATCGCTAACGATAATCAGGTATCGCACGAAGTAATTATTAGCGAGGAATCCGCAACAATTAACTTTTATAATCCGCTTCCGTGGAGAAGCAAAGTTCAAATT
>JBFJNW010000018.1:0-9054 GCA_041617975.1 Saccharimonadales bacterium (SeqCode) | reverse complement strand
GATGCACCAATTACATTAGACCTTAAAGAAGTAGACGGTACAAAATGTGACCCAATTAAATTACGAGATTTACTACAAAAACTAGAATTTAGAAGTCTTGTCAGGCAACTTCCGGAAGTCATGCAGGTCGATGCACATCACAACGATCCTACTTCATTTGTTCACGACTCAAATGCAAAAACTGTAGTTATTGATTCGAATAAAGATTTGACACAGCTAAGCAATTTAAAGTCCATGGTTTATGTATTTGGAAGATCGGCAGGCAAGCATGGACGCGATCCAAGGTGGCTACTGCTAAGTAGTGGTGATAATGTCACCTATGCCGTTAATTTAGCTAAGGTTGACGCAACTAAGCTCGCTAAAGCCCTGAAGCACATCAAATCCTTAGTCGGTTATGACCTTAAGTCTGTATTAGAAATTTTAATAGATCTAAACGTAGCTATACCAAAAGTCGAGCACGATGTATTAATTGGATCATTTTTAATTAATTGCTTACGTCGCGAGCAATCACTTAGTGAGCTTGCTAGTGCAGATATTGGTTATGATGGGTCGCCACTTGAAGAGTTGACGGACGAAGACTTGCAAACCAGGGCAAGCGAGATAATGGCAATCATAAAAGCTCTACATTTGCAGCAAATAGAAGAGCTTAAAAATATGCCAAAAGTAGCAGCGCTTGCTCACGAAATTGAATGGCCGGTGATAGAAGTTCTAGCCCGAATGGAATATGAGGGAATAAAGTTGGATACCGGCTATCTAGAGGTGTTCAACGTAGAGCTAGAAGATCAAATTAGCGACCTAGAGCAAGAAATATTTGGACACGCCAACAAAGAGTTTAATATATCGTCTCCTAGTCAGTTGGCCGATATTTTATTCGAAGAACTGCAACTGCCGACAGCCGGCATCAAAAAAGGCAAGACAGGGTATTCAACTGCAGCCAAGGAGCTTGATAAATTGCGTAGTCAGCACCCAATTATTGATTTAATAACCAGCTATCGTGAGGTGACTAAGCTCAAAAGTACATACGTAGACACCTTGCCAAAGCAAGTTGATGATAACTCAAGACTACACACTACCTTTGCACTTACAGTTGCCCAGACGGGTAGATTAAGTAGCAATGACCCTAACTTGCAGAATATTCCAGTTCGCACAGAACTTGGCAAACGAATCAGAACAGCGTTTATCGCAAGGCCACAGCATGTTCTAGTGAGTGCAGATTACTCACAATTTGAACTTCGACTTGCTGCTTACTTGGCAGACGATAAAGAGCTTATAAAAATGTTTAATGATGGTGCAGATGTGCATACGGCTACGGCCGCTCAAGTTTATGGCCGCCAGCCAGAAGACGTTACAAAACATATGCGACGTGATGCAAAGGTAATTAACTTTGGAGTCCTCTATGGGATGAGCCCGCATGGCTTGGTGCAAGCGACAGGCATGGCTTATGACGCGGCCAAAAATTTTATAGATAAATATTTTGAGATCAGAAAACCAATCTTAGATTACATGAACGAACTAAAAGAAAAAGCTCGGACAGATGGCTACGTAGAGACTTTATTTGGTCGCCGCCGTCCAATGCCAGACATTCATTCTAGTAATTTTATGGTGCGACAAGGGGCAGAGCGAGCAGCAATAAACATGCCAATTCAGGGAACTGAGGCCGACCTTATGAAAATGGCGATGGTTGCGGTAGATAAAAAACTTGGTGAGTACGACGCAAAACAGTTGCTGCAAATTCATGACAGCATATTAGTAGAATGTCCTGAAGAAAACGGCGAGACGGTCGCAAAACTACTCAAAGAGACAATGGAAAATATATATCAACTACCCGTAAAAATAACCGTAGACACAAGCATAGGCAAAAACTGGGGCGAACTATGAAAACTTTGAATGTTTATAGGTGAGTTCATAAAAGTAAAAATACAGCCTATAGTTGACTGCTGGTATTGCAAAATAAATTTAAATATGCTATAATAGTATTGATATGAGATATTTATTAGGTGTTTTTGCAACTGTTTTTGTGCTTATTGCAGCAATCTTTTGGATTGCTAATAGTGGTGATTCAAGAACAGATGCTCCAGTAGAGAGCAAAACAGTTCTAACTGATTATGCTGACAGTTCTGCAAAATTAGTTTACGAAATTAGGGGTGAGCTAGTAGGCGACAACGAACGCCAAGCAGTTCGAATTACCGTTGATCGAAACCTGCGAACTATTGAGCTTTTAGATGGGTACCAACAAAAGGTCGTCGAAAAGAGAACGTTCCCAAATAACAGCGCTGCTTTTGAAGAATTTACATATGGACTTAGCCGTGCAGGTTTTGTAGAAAGTCAAAATTCAGACTTTGACAGTGAAAAAGGTGTTTGCCCAAACGGTAACATCACAATCTATAAGTTAGCGGATGGCTCTGACGAAATTTCACGATTATGGGGCAGTAGCTGTAGCAAAGACAAGGGTACATTTGATGGAAATCGTAGGATAGTTAAAGACTTATTTGAAGATCAAATACCAGGTTATCGCGAACTTCTGCGCGACAACGACGTCAAGCTTTAAAAAATTCTGCTAAACTGTTTCTAATGATTAAAGCCGTTATTTTTGATTGTTTTGGAGTGCTTTCTAATGCTAATTTGTGGCACGAGTTTCTAGGAGATCTTAGCGACCCAGAGCAAATTGAAAAAGTAAAAGAACTCAACCAACATTGCGATGCAGGTGTGATTACTCGTGATGATTTTTTTAACGGCGTTAAACAAGTTACTGGAAAAGTGCTGCATGATGTTGAGTCTTTAGATAGTACGGAAAGTCTTAAAAATAATCGTTTAATTTCGTATATATCTGAACTTAAAAAAGCTGGTTATAAAATAGGGTTGATCAGTAACACTGGATCTAATTGGATAAGTGAATCTTTTCTTTCTCAAGACGAATTAGTTTTATTTGATGCCATGATTCTTTCCTTTGAGGTGGGAGTTACAAAGCCAAATCCAGAAATTTACGAAATAGCCTGCGAAAGACTTGCGATAAAGCCTGACGAGGGTGTGTTCATTGATGACATCGAAGATTATTGCGAAGCAGCCAGGACGGAAGGTCTGAAGGCCATTCACTACAAAAACTACGCGCAGATAAAAACTGATTTAGAACAACTTTTAAATCACAAATGATATAAACTATAAAACTTATGGTTTTTTATTGAAAATATCTTGACTTTAAATAAAATCGGCGTGTAATAGAGATAGTTTTTCAAAAATAGAAAGGCAAAACAAAATGAGTCTATTCGACATCTATGAACCAGGAAAAAACCCAATGGTAGTTGGGGGAAGTTCATTTGGATTAGACAGCGCAATTTACTTACAGCATGCTATTGAAAGTGATGATAGGCATCCAGAAGAAGTTGTAATAGGTTTAGATCAACAGACCTTCGAACGAACACTGCCAGTAGCTACACTTGCGATCAAACGATTCGAATCATAAGACGTTTTTTGGTATTGCACTCTTTAGCGAGATTATATAAATGCATGCGAAGCGAACCAGCTAAAGCTGCACTGTCGACAATAATTGTTATATTCCGATCACCGATTTTGACTTTGCAGTCAGAACTGAATTGCTTTCGAACAAAAGACTTTATTGTTTGAATTTCTGGAGGCTCATGGAATTCTCTGTTTCCTAATATGCTAGCCATGGAATTTGTCATATATCAATAGTACATGAAGCTGTAATGATTAGTAATCTTGCTACAATTATAAAATGCCAGAATTACCAGAAGTAGAAACCGTCAAAAATGGACTTGCCGGATTAATTGTTGGAAAAACTATTAAGTCCGAAGCCCATGATTGGCCAAAAGGATTTCCAAACGCCAGTAATGACGTTAAGGAGTTTTTGCTAGGTGCAAAAATTACGGATATTGAACGCAGAGGCAAGGCATTGATAATTTCACTCGACAGCAAGTACGCCTTAGTAATTCATTTAAAAATGACAGGGCAATTGGTTTTTAGAAGTAGTGCTGCTGTTTTTGGAGCAGGGCATCCAAACGATTCGCTAGTTGGCAGCTTGCCAGACAAAAGCACTAGAGTTACATTTACTTTTGAAGACGGAACAAAGTTATTTTTTAATGACCAACGAAAGTTTGGGTGGGTTAGGTTAATGCCCCAAATTGAAGTAATGAATTTAGACTTTTTTAAAAAACTTGGCCCAGAACCATTGGCAGCGGATTTTACAGCTTCGCAATTTATTAAGCGTTTAATGCGCAGAAAAAATAGTGGAATAAAAGCTGTATTACTAGACCAAACTGTGATTGCGGGAGTAGGAAATATATATGCAGACGAGTCACTCTGGGCTGCAAAAATTCATCCAGAAATGATAGTAAACAAGATTTCAGAAAATAAACTAAAAATTTTATATAAAGAGCTTCAAAAGATACTTCACCTAGCAATTGAAAAGGGCGGGAGTACAGACAAAAATTATGTTTCTGCAGAAGGCAAAAAAGGTAGTTATCTGACATTCGCAAAAGTGTTTAGAAGAGAAGGCCAAGATTGTGAAAGGTGTGGTTCGATTATTGTCAAAACTAGAGTAGCTGGCAGAGGAACACATACATGCCCTAAGTGCCAAAAAAAGTAAAAGTAGATGTAACAGATAGATTTTAGTCTGATATGCTAAATAAACGATGATACATGTTCTTACTGGAGTAAATAGCTTTTTAATCAAAGAGCGAAAGAATAAATTAGTTTCAGAGTTTACTGATGAGTTTGGCAATATCGGCATAGAGCAAATTGAAGCTGATGAGGTTCCGGTTGAGCGAATAACCGAATCATTAGAGAGCGTGTCATTTTTATCACCTAAAAAACTACTAATTTTAAAGAACTTGGGCGCAAATAAGGCTTTCACAGAAAACGTTAAAGACATTTTAGGACGTGTTTCGGACACCACAGATGTAGTAATTATTGAATCTAAGTTCGATAAAAGGTCAGCATATTATAAATTTGCCAAGAAACTCGAAGGCTTTGAAGAGTTTAATCAACTAGAAGGAAATCAATTAATTTCTTGGATGGCTGAATACGTCAAAAAGTGGAAGGCCGAAATTAATAATGAAGCCGCCCGAGAGCTTATTGCAAGAGTCGGCAGCGATCAACAGAAACTCGCAAATGAGTTAGACAAGCTTAGTATGTACTCTGACAAAATTGATATTGATGCTGTGCGTGAGCTGTCGGTTCGAACACCTAGTAGCACCATTTTTGAGCTGATAGAAAGTGCTTTTTCTGGAGATAAAAAGAAAGCCATAAGGCTATACGAAGAACAAAGAGAGCTGCAAGTAGAGCCTATGCAAATTATCGCCATGCTGTCCTGGCAGTTTCATATCTTAGCCTTAATCAAAGCTGCCGGAAACTTGTCACCCCAAGATATTGCATTTCAGGCTAAATTAAATCCATATGTAGTGCAAAAATCTACTAGACTAACTCGAAAGATCTCAATAGATAGACTGAAATCATTAGTTCACGATCTTAGATTAATTGATGAAAAATCTAAATCCGTACGCATAGACCTCGATGACGCCATCAAGGCTTTTATGATTTCAATATAGCTGGTCGGAACAGGGGATTATTTTTTAGCCGCAGGTTTTTTGGTTGCAGTCTTTTTGGCAGGTGCTTTTTTAGCCGCAGGCTTTTTGGCTACTGTTTTCTTTGGAGCTGGCTTTTTGGTTGCAGTCTTTTTAGCAGTAGTAGCTTTTTTGGTCGGCTTACTTCCGGCTGCTTTAGCTGCTGCAGAAAGTTGTCGCTTCTTTCGAGCAACTTTGTTCTTGTGAATTAGGTTTTTCTTAGCTGCTGTATCAAGTGCACTCTGTGCTTCTGAGTGTGCTTCTTCGATCTTTTTACCACTGGTAACAGCTGCATGAAATGACTTCAAAGCGTCTTTAAGTGTTCGCTTAGTCTTACTGTTTCTGATTGCAGCTTTTTGAGCTGTTTTTACACGTTTTCGTGCAGACTTGATAATTGGCATTCATATTCCTTTACTTGAATTACTATTTAAAGCTTGTATTTAAGTCGAATTAGACTGTAGCATCATCTCCTCTGTTTGTAAAGTGTTAAGGATGAAACTTGGCTAACTAGGGTGGACATGCTCATGCTTTTATGATACGATTTCAGCAAAGGATTAAAACAAAAAAATGAACAATTCAAAAACAGATGCAATCCAAGCCATAAAAGACGCACAAAACGTGCTAGTGACCGTTAGTCAAAACCCTAGTGTCGACCAATTGTCGGCAGCTATTGGTATGACGCTGGTTTTGAACAAAATTGGCAAGCATGGATCGGCTGTTTTTAGCGGGGAAGTGCCGTCTACGATTGAGTTTTTAAAACCAGAAGAAACAATAGAGAGAAACACCGATAGTCTGCGTGATTTTATAATTGCGCTTGATAAATCTAAGGCCGATAAGCTTCGCTATAAGGTCGAGGATCAGCACGTAAAAATATTTATAACTCCGTATAAAACTACTATCGGCCAAGAAGATCTAGAGTTCAGTCATGGTGATTTTAATGTCGATCTTATATTGGCACTTGGAGTTCATCAACAGAGTGAATTAGACCAAGCAATTACTGCTCACGGCAGAATTTTACACGATGCAAAAATTGTTACCGTAAACACCAACTCTCCAGGAGAACTAGGCACAATAAATGTCAACGATCAGAACACTAGTAGCCTGGCAGAGACTCTAGCTTACATGAGCACTTCGCTTAAAGAAGGGGTTCTTGATGAGCAGATAGCTACAGCATTTTTGACTGGGATAGTGTCTGAAACAGTAAGATTTAGTAACGAAAAAACCAAGCCAGAAACCATGACAATTAGCGCAAAGCTAATGGCAGCCGGTGCAAATCAGCAACTAGTTGCAACAAAACTAGAAGTTAAGCCAGATCCTCCAGAGCCAGCTCCACCAGCTGAGACTCCAGGGCCTAATCAAAACACTTCCGAATCACAAGAAACAGCAGACTCCGTTAAACACGATGATGGTTCATTAGAGATAAAACATGATGATCCTCAACCACTAGCTGCAGCACCAGAGCCGATCGACCTGCCTGTTCCGCAGCCAGAACCAGAGGTTAATCCTAACGAAATACACGTTGATGATCATGGTAATTTTAAATCAGTCCATGAAGGCCACGATTTAACTCAGGCAGAAGAAGCGCCAGCACTAGAAGAGCCAGAAATTAAGGCAACCCACTCTAGAAGAATGCTTGATGCACCGCCAAATGGCGATTTTGGCGGCTCCCAAGATGACAGTAGCGAAGAGTTTATAGACCCACTAGCACCGCCTAAGGAGAAGGGGCCGATTTTGAGTCATGACCGCGACTCAAGCTCTACGCTTCCACAAGAAACAAAACCTGAACCTGAAACAAATGACCAGCCAAAGCCAGCATCTGCCACTGAAGAGGTCAATTCTGATGCTCCATCAGACGCGGATGCAGTCGTGAACAGCTCTCAAACACTTGAAACAATCGAAAAAGCCGTAGATAGTCCACATGTTCAAGAAGATGATGGCCAAACAGAACCGAGTGAAAGCATCATATCTGCCAACAACGATGACCCGATACCTGAGTTAGCTTCGCTGCAAAGTGCGGTTGATGATGCATTGTCAAAGGTTGGTGATCAAAGCCCGCTTGAGCCTATTTCGGCGTTGAATGCGAATCCTGTGGACCTGAATCTTGATCACGAGCAAAATAATGACTCAAGCGCAGATGACTTCCTGGATGTGTCTAAACTAGATGGTACAACAGGCCTGCCTAAGCCAGACCAAACACCACAGCAAGAAAATGATGCCATTGGTCCGCCACCACCTCCTGTGCCACCTCCAATGATGCCCCCGTTGCCAGGCGATGATAATGATGGATTAACACTTCCACCAGTAAATAACTAGGTATCTGAGCTCCTGTGGGTATACTAGTGCAAGATGTTTGAAGGAATTTTATTAGTAGATAAGCCAATTGGCTGGACAAGTCACGATGTTGTGGCAAAGTTGCGTGGTGTGCTTAAAAACCAGGCCGGACGAAAAGTAAAGATAGGTCATACTGGGACTTTGGACCCACTAGCAACGGGGCTAATGATCGTGGTTGTGGGCAGTTATTGTAAGCGAGCAGAAGAATTTTCTAAGATGGACAAAGCATATGATGTAGCCATGAAGCTTGGAATGACCTCTGATACGGCTGATGCAGAAGGCCAGATAACCAAAATAAGTGATCACGAGCCGTTTATAGAAGAGATCCAAAAGGTAGTTGAACAATTTATTGGTGTAATAGAACAAACTCCGCCAGCATTTAGTGCAATTAAAGTAAACGGAAAAAGGGCTTACGAGCTTGCTCGCGAAGGCAAAGAAGTGAAAATTGAACCCAGAAAGGTCAAGATTAGTTATATTAAAAACCTCGAATACAAATATCCTAATGTAAATTTCTTGTGCAAAGTGTCATCGGGTACGTATATTCGTAGCCTTGTCACAGATATTGGAAAGGCTCTTGGCACTGGTGCGTATATGTCAGGCTTGCGTAGGGTGAGTGTTGGTGATTATTTGATTGACCAAGCATCAACAATCGATGAATTAATAAATAGTGACCTTAACGAAAAGCTGATGACAAAAGCATGATTGCAAACA
This sequence comes from Saccharimonadales bacterium (SeqCode), assembly GCA_041617975.1. GTDB lineage: Bacteria > Patescibacteriota > Saccharimonadia > Saccharimonadales > JAXHNE01 > JAXHNE01. Next base: position 433 of record JBFJNW010000018.1, on the reverse strand, counting down.
TAAATATCGAAGAAAAGTCATTTGGCAGCAAGGTTCTGTATCGAGATCTGGTTTTAAGCTTGCAAGCTGGTGAAAAGGTGGGATTCATAGGCAGAAACGGCACTGGCAAAACGACGCTTTTTAATATATTAACAGGGGACGATAGCGATTATTCTGGCGAAGTTCAGTTTTCTAGAAGTTTAGTTGTAGTTAGCTCTCGCCAAGAACATCAGGCTTTTGAAAACACCTCGGTTTTACAGTTCATTTTAGATGATTTACCACAATACAAACCCCTAAAACACATTATCGACACATACCCAGAACATATGGGCAATAACCATAAAAAAATGAATGAATATGGTGACGCACTTGAGCAGTTTTCTAGTCTTGGTTACTACTTAGTTGAGGACGAAGTCAGACGAAGCCTACAAGCATACGGGCTCTCGGAAGACCG
>JBFJNW010000017.1:0-9103 GCA_041617975.1 Saccharimonadales bacterium (SeqCode) | reverse complement strand
GCCACTTTGGATTCTGGTAATTTCAAGCGGAATAATAGGATATGTTTGTTCTAGACATTTCTTGTTTAGTTTTGATGAACCGCACGCACCGTTTTTTGCTCATACATGGGGTTACTTTTGTGCAGCTATAACTTGGCTACTAGGGCACTGGATGCTGTATTATCTTGGAGTTGTTTCTCAAATTGCCGTTCTAATAACCATTATTGGTTTTTCGATAGCATCTCTGTATTACCTAGAACAACAAGATAAATTGTCTAAAATGCTACAGAAGCAAATAATCTTTTTGCTTATAATAGTTACGATGATTATTGTCGTATTTTCAAATTGGGGCGATAGAGCAATCTAAATAGTTAGGAGTTTATGATGAGCACTAAAGGTGTTTTAAAAGTAAGTCCAGCATTAATTAGTCTGTTATTTTTACTTAATATATCAGTTGGTTTCTTAGGTGGATGGCTTGGAGCTAAAAGCTTTACGCATCAAGGGTCTGGCCCTGACATGAACGCCCAACGTCAGTCAATCGTCGATGAAGGCGATGTAATCACAGAAATAGCATCAACTGTTGGTGAATCTGTGGTGTCTATTAATGTAATAAGTCAATCTCAGCAGCAGTCATTTTTTGGCCCTAGATCATTCTCTCGTGCAAGTGCTGGAACTGGCTTTATTTTAAGTAAAGATGGAATTGTTTTAACAAATAGGCATGTAATTCCTGATGGAGCTACGGAAGTTACGATTACGCTATCAGATGGCACTGAGCTAGAAGATGTAGAGGTATTAGGCAGAACGGCCAGTAGTGATCCTCTAGACGTAGCATTTTTAAAAATTAATGATGCTGAAGGCAAAGATCTGAAGCCTGTTGAGCTCGGTGATTCGAGCGATATGAAGGTAGGACAGAAAGTGATCGCCATCGGAAACGCATTAGGTAAATTCCAAAATACTGTAACGACTGGAATAATTTCTGGGTTTGGTCGAAATTTATCAGCCAATGATCCATCCGGCACTGATGCGCTACAAAACCTGTTTCAGACAGACGCAGCAATTAATCAGGGAAACTCCGGCGGGCCACTAGTAAATATTAATGGACAAGTTATTGGAGTTAATACAGCTGTGGCTGGAGGAGGCGCTGAAAATATTGGGTTTGCCATTCCGATTGACGACATCAAAGGCTTAATTACAGGAGTTCTTGAAAATGGAAAATTTGAACGACCCTATCTAGGCGTTAGGTATGTTCAATTAAACGAAGAGATCTCGGTAGCTTTTGATCTAGAAGTGTCAAATGGCGCATATATAGTAGAAGGTTCTCGGGGTCAAACGGCTATAGAAGAGGGAAGTCCAGCGGACGAAGCAGGTATTAAAGTTGGCGACATATTGACTAAAGTAAATGGCAAAGAAATAGATTCTCGGCACACACTAGTAACTTTAGTCGGTAGAGAAAAAGTTGGCAGCAAAATAGACATTACTCTAATTCGTGACGGTGAGGAAAAAACAGTAATTGTCACCTTGCGCGCAGCACCTCAAAACTAAAACTACAGTGAAAAGTGTTGGATAAATTCTCTAGATTCCTTCAGTTTGTAGCCGTATTTTTTTGCTAGTTCTGCAAGCTCATGGTGCTGGGGAGGTAGACTTTCTGTAAGTATCGCACGAGGCTTAGCGCTTTTTGATTTAATTTGATCGAATAGCTGTTCATAATATTCTAGGCCGTTCTTGCCACCAAATATTGCAATTTCAGGTTCAAACATGGCAGCCTGATTTATAGTGAAGCTGTCAGGCACATAGGGTAGATTGCAGCATAATATCGAGTCGTTTAATCGGTTTGTTTTTATATCAGACACCAAATTTGTCTGGACGAAATCAATTTTCGCCTTAAGATGCTTGGCGTTTTTTTCTGCAACAATAAGGCAGGGTTCTGATATATCCGTCGCAATTACGTTCTGACTTGGAAGATCCAATTTAATTGTTATGGCAATTGCTCCTGAACCAGTTCCTACATCTATAACATTTTGCATTTGTCGTTTTTCATTTGTCATTTCAAGGAACATTTCTATCATTGTTTCTGTTTCTGGGCGGGGTTGAAGGGTGTCAGAGGTTATAAAAAATTCACGGCCATAAAACGCACTTTTTCCACGTATATAACTAAGTGGCTCATGGTTTGCTCGTCGTTCTATTTGTTTATCTATTTCATGTACTTGTTCATCACTTACTTCAAACTCTGGATTAGCAAGAATCCAACTTCTATCTTTATTTATTAAGTCTTCAATCAAGATCAAGCAGTCTAGACGAGCGCTTGGTATTTCAGATTTTTTCAGTTTACTTGTTGTGCTTTTCAGCAAATAACTAATCTTCATCTGTTGATTATACACTTTAATATATTCAATTTTGGTTTTTTGAAAGCACTAGTAAGTTAAAACACGTACGTGTAACAGTAATTTAGCTTTAATAATTTTGCATGTTGTTTATGTGCGTGAGTTAATTTATTTATTTATAGAGCCAGTACATGCATATCATTGCCTAGCATTATTCTTAATAGATATGTATTCTAGTAGCGATAACTTATGAGAAAATTTCAAAATTTATTTCTATTAAAAAATAAAAATATTTCGCTTTTTGAACGAATGTGGATAGTTGCCCCAATAGTTATGTGGTTTAGCTTTAGGCCCTTTGTCCGATTAGGAGAAAATTCATCAATGTACTTTGAGATATCGATTCCACTAGTCTATTTAGGGCTCCTTGCACTATCAGGAATACCTCACGTATTAGGTGCTCGAAAAATTCTATATGGCAGCAATTCAGTGAGGCTAGTTGGATTACTTGTAATGGTTAGTCTGACGAGTCTAATATGGACCGCAAATACAACAAGAGGAATTCTAACAGCAGGGATAATAATATTATTATACATTGTAATGGTCGCAAGTCTTGCTAGAGTAAGTTCACTTCGATTGATTGCATTTAGATCGCAAAAGACATTAATTATTATGGCAGTTGGCATGTCAATTTTATCTGTAATTCAGGTTGTGGCAGCGATATATTTTGATCAAAAAACCTCTCTTCTATGTGCAGGTTGCACACCAGCTCAATTTGGTTTTGCACGACCAAATGTTTTTGCAATTGAACCTCAATTTTTTGGTAATCTTTTATTGGCACCGGTATTGCTCCTAATTCATATTTACAATACGAAAAAAATAAGTAATAAAATGATTGTCAGCATGTTAATAGTGATTTTTTCACTATTTTTAACTCTGAGTCGTGGTGCAATATTTGCTTTTGCTGCTGGTGCAGTTTTGTTAGCAGCAACAGAGCTAAGAAATTTTAAAAAAGCATTTTATTTAGGCGCATTAATAGCCGCAACGCTAACGATATGTGTTGTTTTTCAGGGTCTTATTGCAGCTGCACATCCTAAATATGACACTTCTTTTAAAAGTGCAGTATCGTCCAGTTTAAATCAACTATCACTTGGTATCATTGATTTAAATTTTCAGAAAAAGAGCGATCAGGATTTGTTAAATACACAAGAAGTGCAGAAAATTGACACCTCTTCAATAAGCATAAAAGAAGAATCACCAAATTTTGATGGATATGTTGCAGAATCGACCAATGTGAGAATTAAGTTATCACAATTGTCTGTAAATTCTTGGTCTTCAAGTTTAATGAGAATGTTTTTTGGAGTGGGTTTGGGCGGATCAGGGGTTGTTCTTCGTGAAGAATTTCCTAATCAAATAAATGACAGGGAAATAGTTCAAAATGAATATATCGAAATTTTATTGGAAAATGGATTAGTCGGTGCATCAATATTTGCGGCAATTATAGTAGGGTTGGTCTACAAACTTAAATCAGAAAAATGGACTTGGGCAATTATTGTAAGTCTATTGGTGCAATGGAGTTTCTTTAGTGGTTACCCCAACAGCTTGCACATATATCTAATATTTATATATTTGTATGCTATTTTTGGAACAAGTAAGCTAGACAAAGCTAGCTAGTTTTAAATTATTCATTACTAAGGAGTTCGTGTTCTGCTTTGTGGAGCTCTTCTATGACGTCATCGAAGTTTCCGTCTAGCATGCCAGGGATGTTGCTGCGGCTGTAGCCTATGCGGTGGTCTGTGATTCGGTCTTGCGGGAAGTTGTAAGTACGAATCTTTTCGCTTCTGTCGCCACTGCCTACTAATTTTTTACGTGCAGCAGATAATTTTTCGTTCTCGGTGTCGATTTTGTGCTGAAGCAAGCGTGAACGCAGTACGCTCATGGCTTTAAGCTTATTTTTGATCTGAGATTTTTCGTCCTGGTTGGTGACAACTAATCCACTTGGAAGGTGAGTGATTCTGACGGCGGAGTCAGTCGTATTTACCGATTGTCCGCCATGCCCTCCAGCGCGGTATACATCGACTCTTAGGTCTTCAGTCTTAATCTCTATATCTGTTTCTTCGGCTTCAGGCATGACTGCAACAGTTACCGTACTGGTGTGAACTCGACCTTGGCTTTCGGTTTCTGGAACGCGTTGAACTCGGTGTACACCGCCTTCAAACTTTAAGAATCTATAGGTATCTTCGCCGCGAACTGCAAAGCTGATTTCTTTAAACCCACCAGCTTCCGATGCGGATTCGGTAATGAGTTCTGTTTTGTAGTTATGTGTTTCCGCCCACCGCGAATACATTCGATATAGCTCTGCCGCAAATAGACTGGCTTCGTCGCCACCTGCAGCTGCCCGAATTTCTACAATTACGTCTTTTTCGTCGTTAGGATCTTTGGGGGTAAGAGCGTCAGTTAAAAGTGCGTCTGTTTTTTCTAAACTTAATTCAAGATCTTCTAGTTCTGTGCGTGCAAGATCTGCTAGATCGCCTCCAGCTTCTATCATGTCGTGGGCGTCATGGATTTCAGAATCTAGTCGATTTTTTTCTTCGAATAAAGCCAAAATTTCTTCAAGCTTGGCTTGGCGTTTAGCCAACTTTGGATAGCCTTTGGTACTAAAAATCGCAGGATCTTTTAATTTTTCTTGAAGTTTATTCAGTTCGTCTCTGAGGTTTTGCTCTTTATTCTCCATCGTGTCTCCTATTGTAAACAAAAAACCACTGAGGATATATACCTGCAGTGGTTTTAGGTGGTTTTGTTAGCTAACGCTTAGTTGACTTAAGAGTGCCCATTTTTTGGGTTTCGTCAGCTTTTGGTGTTTTAGTCCTAGTTTTGTTAGCTGCTTTTTTCATTGCATCTAGTTTTGCTTTTGCAGCATCTTGACGAGCCTTAAACTTATCAACTCGACCTTCGATGTCCACTAACTTCTCTTGACCAGTAAAGAATGGGTGAGAACTGCTGCTGATATGAACCTTAATAAGAGGGTACTCTTTGCCGTCTTTCCATTTTACCGTCTCATCAGTTGGCGCAGTTGAGCGAGTTAGAATTGACCAGTCGTTGTTCAAGTCTTGGAACACGACGTGTCTGTAATTATTTGGATGAATATCCTTTTTCATAAATGTAACCTAGCCTCTTAATTGATTCGTTGGTTAGCAGTGGGCCTAGCTGCAGTCAACGTTATAACTCGGGTGAGTATACACCTCTGTTAACGTCTGGTCAAGTATTGGGCTTGTGTCAGGGGCGCTCATCTGTTAGAATACTTCAGTTATCAATTAAACAGTTTTGGGATTGAATCCTCCCCATGGATTTCTCGCTCGAGAACCGTGAGGGCAACCAAGACGATGAACAAGGAGTTCAACCATGGCGCAAGACGTCGATATTAAGAAATTGCTAGAAGCTGGCGCTCATTTTGGGCACAAGACCAGCAGATGGCATCCAAAAATGTCAAAATTTATTCACAGCAAGCGTGGCGGAAATCATATCATTGACCTTACGCAAACCGTATCTGCAACTGAGCAGGCTCTGGCGTTTATTGAAGATTCTGTAGCCTCAGGCAAGCAAGTTCTATTTGTTGGAACTAAGAGACAAGCTTATGACGCACTAAAAGATGCAGCAATCGCTACAAAAATGCCTTACGTTGTAGAACGATGGGTAGGTGGTATGCTAACTAACAAAGACACCATTGGCGGCAGAATTAAGCACCTAAAAGACCTAGAAGCAAAAATGGAAAACGGTCAGCTTGAAGCTAAATATAACAAGCTTGAAGTTCAAAGATTCCAAGAAGAAATTGAAGAGATGAATCACCTATACGGTGGTATTAAAAACATGACTGGAAAGCCAGGCGTAATGTTTGTTGTAGACATTAACGAAGAGATTAACGCTGTTCGTGAAGCACGACGACTAAAGATCCCTGTAGTTGCTCTAGTTGACACCAATACGGATCCTACGCTTATTGATATACCGATTCCTTGTAATGATGATGCGATCAAAGCAATCAAGCTGATAACTGATTATGTAGTTGCAACTATTGAAACCGGAAAAACTAAGATCAAGGCTCCTGTACCTAAAAAGGAAGAAGTCAAAAAAGAAGTCAAAAAAGACGCACCTAAAAAAGTTGAGCGCGCAAAACTAGACTAAGTTTTTTGCAAAAATAATATTTGAAGGAGAAAAGAACATGGCAATTAATATTGATGACATTAAACGGCTAAAAAACCTTACAGGAGTAGGGCTTACAGATGCAAAAGCCGCACTTACAGAAGTTGATGGTGATTTCGACAAAGCACTAGAAGCAATGCGTAAAAAAGGTATGACTAAGGCTGAAAAGCGTGGAGAACGTGAAGCTCGTCAGGGAATTGTCGGTACTTACAATCACGATAACCGAATTGGCGTATTAGTTGAAGTAAACTGTGAGACAGATTTTGTTGCACGTAACGAAATTTTTACAGATCTAGTTAAAGATATTGCAATGCATATTGCTGCAAGTGCTCCAGAGTATTTAGATATGGAAGCAATTCCAGCTGATGCTCGTGACGAGAAAAAGAATGAGTTTACAGAAAAAGCTAAAGCTGAAGGCAAACCAGACAACATGATTGAAAACATTGTTGATGGAATGCTTAAGAAATATTTTGCAGAACGCTGCTTACTCGAACAACCATTTGTCAAAAATCCAGATATGACAGTTGGCGAATTAGTCAAAGAACACAATGCAAAACTTGGCGAAAATATTGTGGTCCGACAATTCTCAAGAATCGCTCTCGGCGAACTTAACTAAGCACCTTAACTAAAAGTTCGTATCACTGTATACTGGTATCTGTAAATTGGAGAAAAAATGACACCCCAACAAGTTGTACAACAAGCTAAGACTAAATTTAAGGCAGCACAAGACCACTTCATTGATGAGTTAAAAAAGGTGCGTACAGGCCGAGCCCATCCAAGCATGCTTGATGGATTAATGATCGAAGCTTATGGGCAACAAACTCCAATTATTCAGGTTGCAGGCGTAACAGCGCCGGAAGCCCAATTGCTTCAAATTACACCGTATGACCCAAACAATCTTGCTGCCATAAGTAAAGCAATACGCGAAAACCAATCACTTGGAATGAATCCGATGGATGATGGTAAAGTTGTTCGCGTGCCAGTACCGCCACTTACCGAAGAACGACGCAAAGAGTATGTAAAAATTGTTGGGACTAAGGCAGAAGAGGCGATGATTAGTATGCGCAATGTTCGTCATGAAGCAATGGACACTTTAAATGCAGCAAAAAAAGATGGCGACATATCTGAAGATGACGCAAAGCGTCTGTCAGCTCAAGTTGAAGAAGAAATGAATAACACAAAACGAGATATCGAAGCAGCTTCTAAAGAAAAAGAAGACGAAATAATGACAGTTTAGTGACGCTAAATATGTTCATTAAGCTATAATCATTTAATATGTCAGAAAATTCACAATTGCCACAACATTTAGGTATCATTTTAGATGGAAATAGACGCTGGGCTAAAAAACAAGGTCAACCGACCTTGGATGGCCACAGAGAAGGTGCAGAAGTTTTTAAAGAAGTTGCCTTAGGGGCATTTGAAAAAGGTGTTAAATATTTGTCTGCTTTTGTTTTCTCAACTGAAAACTGGTCCCGAACAGAAGACGAAGTAGGGTATCTGATGAAGTTAGTAACTAAGGCTGTAGAGAAATATCTCGATAGCTTTAATGAAGCAGGCATTAAGATTGTAATTCTAGGTCGAAAAGAAGGTATCCCAAGTACTGTACTAACGGCTGTTCAGCGCACTGAAGAGAAGACTAAAAATAATACTAAAGGCACCCTAGGGCTATGTTTTAACTATGGCGGAGAAGAAGAATTGGTAGACGCTTTTAGACAATCGATAGAGCTAGGTTTAAAACCTGAAGAAATTACAAAGGAGAAAATTAATTCTTTGCTGTATGGTGGAGAGCAAATACCGCCTTTAGACATGGTGATACGTACATCTGGCGAACAGAGAACTAGTGGCTTTATGCTTTACAGAGCTGCCTATGCTGAACTTTATTTTACTGACAAGCTTTGGCCAGATTTCACGTTGCAAGATCTTCAGGAAGCTTTAGACTGGTATACAACACGTCAGCGGAGGTACGGTAGCTAGTGTCATTTCTATTTTTAGTAATTGGATTAATTTTATTTGTAGGCCTCGTGGTTGTTCACGAGATGGGTCATTTTTTTGCAGCTCGCAGAAATGGCGTGGAAGTAGAAGAATTTGGTATTGGGTTTCCGCCTCGAGCTAAAGTCCTGAAAAAAGTAAATGGCACCGAGTACACGTTAAATTGGTTACCGTTGGGCGGGTTTGTTAAATTAAAAGGCGAACACGACGAAGATACAACCAAAGGAAGTTTTGGAGCTGCCAGCTTAAAAAACAAGATGAAAATTATGGTTGCCGGTGTGGCAATGAATATTTTGGCCGCAATAGTACTATTTACGATAATCGCACTTTTTGGAATGCCTAAAAGCAATCTAGAACGATTGCCGTTTTATTCTACCGAGCAATTTACTGTATCTAGCGACACACACATAACTAAAAACAATATTTTTGCTAACTACGTAGCACCAGATTCACCGGCAGCAGTTGCTGGAATTAATGATGGAGATGAAATTGTACAGATCGCCGGAGAGCCAATAAATAGTGCCGATGAAATTAGAACATTAGTCGCCACAAGTAAGGGTAAGACAGTGGAAGTCGTACACATTAGGGGAGATGAATCTCTTACATCATCTGTCCAGCTC
>JBFJNW010000016.1:0-9282 GCA_041617975.1 Saccharimonadales bacterium (SeqCode) | reverse complement strand
TCTCTTTTGTTATGTTTTTAGATAGATACTCATCAACACATTGAGCCCTTGGGCGAAGTTGACCTGCTGGAAACCTAGCTTCGCATATCTTTGTGGCTTCATCTCGTAAACCCGCATTTGCTTGCTCTACACGCGTTTTCTCGGCAGTTACAAGCCTCTCATAAGTGTATTTAAGCTGTATTGGTGGCTTTATAGCCAATGGTCCACTGCTCAAATCTGTATTCATGTGTGAATAAACATGTGAGCGTAGATCGTTAAGAGCCTCTTCTACGCCCTCTCCATCTTTATCTGCTGCAAAGACGTTATTTTTTAACCTAATCATTTCTTTGTTGTTAAGGCGCAGCAAACTAGCGCTTGTTACGCTAAAAAATAAAAATGCAATGACAAGCCCAATTACATTAATCCTTCTGATGACGACTAGTCTATGGTGTAAATTCCTTTTGTTCATTTTCAACCTTTTAGCGCAGTAAAGCGCTGTGTATTAATCATAACCGAACAAATAGCAGCAACTATAAATCCTACCACTAGCAGCTGATAATTTGTTATAAATAGCGACAAAACGTATAACTGAAACCAAACTATTCCCTTCGTTAAGCTACCTATGCCTTCGATACTACTTAAGTAGACTATTCTCAGCCCTGGGTGCTGATCAGCCGCATCATAAAGGCCTTTTGTAAAAGGTATTCGATACCCAACAGTTAAGGAGTCATTTATTATATTTATTCCCAGTACACCAACTACATTTTGCACAAATGGTCTTATCAAATAAATCACTGCATTGCCCAGGGACGCAAAGCGAAGCAATGCGCCGCCTTTTTTGGTGTCTACAATCTTACCAGCTGCATACGCCGAAGCGATAGAAACCATAAAACCAACAGATGCGAGTGCACCAATGGTTCCATAAATATTGTCATCTAGAAATACGAATAAAGTTAAAAATGCCGGCCACAACACCACGCATAAAGTGTTTTCAACATAATAGAAGACTGAAGAAATAATGTCATGTTTAATTGGCTTGAGCTTGAGCTTTTTGTAGTGAAGTTTTTGATTAACTTTTACAGGCTCTACAGTGCTAAATAGTGGAATTAAACCTAAAAATAGCACAATTGCAGCAACAAAAAATAATACTTGTGCGCCAAAAAAGGTTGCCAGCACACCTCCAATAATTGGACCGATCATTCCGCCTGCTCGTTCTAAAACATTTAGAAAGCCTAGTTCTTTTCCTCCATGATCACTATGTTTTATTTTAGAAAAATCTACATGCAGCGCAATAAAAGTAAAGCTTGCTGCTGCACCCCAAATTAATGCCGAAAGATATAGCGAAAATTGGCCAGATTCTATTAAAGTAAACGATCCCGCAGCACAAATCTGAAAAACATACCCCATTAATAGTGTGTGCTTAGGACCATAGCGAGCTGTGAAATACGCTGCTATAAAATCTGTAAAAATTCTAATAGCAAAATAACAGGTAAAGAAAAGTAATAACGACGATAGTCCAAAGCCTAATTTTAGGATATACACAGGCACAAATATGCCAATCATACCTAAAGCAAACCCTCTAAACGCCATAGCAATATAGACTTCACTTAGTTCATCGAAGTCTGCGTGACGCCAAAAATGACGCTTCTTTAGCACGTTATGTATAAAAAGTTTTAGCATGAATTTTTGTTTATTATATCCGTTAACAGTGTACCATATAGCTATGCATATTTACTTCAGTGGAATCGGCGGCACGGGCATAGGTCCATTAGCACTAATTGCTAAAAAAGCTGGTTATAGCGTTTCTGGTTCCGACAAACAAGACTCTGATTATATTTCGTACCTAAAGCAGCATGGAATTGCCGATATTCATATAGGTCAGTCGGCAGATCAAATAGCTAGCGTTCATAACAAAAATCCTATAGATTGGTTTGTGCATTCTTCCGCAGTCAGCATAGAAAATCCAAATGCACCCGAATTATTATTTTGCAGAGAAAACAATATAAAACTTAGCAAAAGAGATGAACTAATAAATAAAATATTATCGGATAAAAACTTAAAGTTAATTGCGGTTGCTGGAACGCATGGTAAAACCACTACTACCGCAATGCTTATATGGATGTTCAAGCAGCTATCTATACCAATTAGTTATTCTCTGGGAGCAAAAATTTCATATGGCGATATGGGTGAATATGCTGAAACAAGTGAATTTTTTATCTACGAAGCTGATGAATTCGATCGAAATTTTCTGCAATTTAAGCCATTTTTATCTGTCATTCCCGGATTAGCATATGATCACCCAGATATTTTTCCTACCGTAGATGACTATAATCAGGCTTTTGTAGATTTCATCAATCAAAGTGAAAATGTTCTAGCTCATCCTGAAGACCTAAGCAGAATAGGACTTGAGTCTATTTCTGCAGCGGATGGATTAGAAAATAAAATAAGCTTACCAGGCTTGGTTAATCGCAAAAACGCTAGTTTAGTGATTTGCGCGATGCAGTCAATTTGTGACGAAACAGAAAATGAGCTAATCTATATAATTAATCAATTTCCTGGGGTTAGTCGACGTTTTGAACGAATAATCGATAATTTATATTCAGATTACGCACATACTCCAGAAAAGATTTCCGGAGCACTTCAGCTTGCTAAAGAAGTTGCCGGCGATAATTTGGTAGTTGTTTACGAAGGCCTACATAATACAAGACAGCACTTTATTAAGGATAAACTAAACCCCCTCTTTTCAGGAATAGATAAAATCTATGTCGTGCCTAGTTATCTGGCAAGAGAAGATGAAAATCTAGAACTTCTAACTCCCGAAAAGCTTAGCGTCATCATAAAATCTTCAAATCAGGTTATTTCCAGCCAGTTAGACAACAATTTAAAAAACTCGCTCCAACAAGATCTTAAAGGCGGAAAGTTAATTCTATGTTTGACGGCTGGTGGCGGAAACAGTTTGGACGAATGGCTCCGCAAAGAATTCAAATAATCTTATCGATTGTCACCATTACCGCGCTGAATTCCACGCTTCTTGCGTGACGATAGTTTATCGAGATTCATCTGAGCAACTTCTTCCATTGTAAAGCCTAAGTAATGCGATAAAGCGCTCACATACCAAAGCACATCTCCAAGCTCTTTCGCGATTTCACCCTTATCAGTAGCACTGATTACACCTTCTTTATCTCTGATTAATTTTTTAAACTTCTCAGCAACTTCGCCAGCTTCCCCAACAAGACCTAACAGCTTTGCAACCAATGCAGGGTCGTGAGCAATTAGCTCATCTGCGCGTTCCATGAGCTCTGTTGTCATAGCTTGTGACTGATAATCGTTTATCTTCATTCGGCCACCTTCCCTGATTCACTTATTTTAACTGCGCCCTCTCTGATCACTTCGATTGCATCATCAACAATCCTAATCACTGTAGAAGGTTTTCTATTAGAAAGATCTCCACCATCAACATAAAAATCCATTCTATCTCCAAAATATTCGTATGCTTGATGGATTGTTTTTGCCTCTAGCTGACCAGTTAGATTTGCGCTCGAAGTTTGAAGTGGCCCTGATTTCTCTAAATACATCCTCAGTTTCTTATCGGCCGGAATTCTAACCGCGATTCCGCCCTTACCGCGGTGTAGTTGAGGTAAATCAAAGCAAGGCACAACTACACTAACTGCGCCTGGCCAATATTTTTCTACTGCTGTAAGATAACGCTTTTTTAAACCCAAAGAGATAAGCTGATCAATTGATGCGGCTATGATCGTTCCTGGATTGTTGTTGCGATGTTTTAATTCGTACAATCTATCGATCGCTTCTGCATTTTTGGCACTGCAAACAATTCCGTACAGAGTATCGGTTGGCAATACTCCAACCGCACCATTATTTAGTAGATCGATTGTTTCTTGATGCGACATTAAATTCTTCACGATTAATAGTCTAGCATCATCGGCTATGATTGTTATACTAGAGGCAATGTTACAAGATTTATATTCTCGACTTAATAGCGAAGCATACTTAAGTTTCAAGGCATTTGTCTCAGACCACTGGATAGCCATCGCTACAATATTTTTTATAGTTTACTTAGGTAGAAGATTCGCCATGGTCATCATCAGAAGGCTTGTCAAAAGAGGTATTCGTCCAGATAAATTCAAAACAGCTGGCGAGGAAAAACAACGTGAAGATACTTTAGTTTCTGTAATTGGAGCTAGTGTTCGTGTTGGATTGTGGATTGTTGCAGGTCTTATGTTAATGGGGGAATTTGGCGTAAACATCGCCCCGCTACTTGCGGGTGCAGGTGTATTTGGTGTGGCTCTAGGTTTCGGCGCTCAATCACTTGTAAAAGACTTTCTATCTGGAATTTTCATTATTGTCGAGAATCAATACCGAGTTGGTGATGTGATCGAGGTAAATGGCACAATTTCTGGAGTTGTAGAGCATATTGACTTAAGGCAAACGGTTTTAAGAGATCTAGACGGCAGAGCCCACCACATACCTAATGGTTTTATTGATTATGCGACAAACATGTCTATGGAGTTTGCAAACGTAAACCTTGATATAGGTGTCGGCTACGGAACTGATCTGGATAAGCTAGAGTTAATTATTAACCGGGTTGGGAGTGAGCTTGCGAACGAAGAAGTATGGAAAGACAAAATTACGAGTGCTCCACAATTCTTACGCGTTGATGCTTTTGCAGATTCTGCGATAGTGGTCAAAATTACGGGACGTACAGCGCCCCTAAAACAATGGTCAGTTACTGGTGAACTTCGTAAAAGGCTCAAAAAAGCATTCGACAAAGAAGGAATTGAAATCCCGTTTCCTCAAAGAGTTATTCACGAAGCTCCTAAAAAATCCTCGTCTAAAAAGAAATAGATCTAGAATACTTCTTAATTATAGGATTATCTTTTAGTTGTTTAATCTGGTCTTTACACCACCAGGACCATTCTGGAGCCGTTGTAGAGTCATTTAATTGAGGATTTGACTCGTACTGACTATAGTCATCGTTATCCCTCTGGGTGGCCTCTATAAAGTCTTCCCATGTCATCCATTTTGTATCTGATACTTCGTCTTTATTGATCTTAGGTCCATTGGTTGCATAAGCCACGTACACGGGACAGAATTCATTTTCTATAATTTCATTATATGGTGGTGTTTTATAACTATAATTTGGCAATACTACTTCTATGTCCTTGGCCTTCATGCCAAGCTCGAAATCTAGCCTACGCTCAATAGCATTCACAAGACTCTCGCTAGGCAATGGATGTCCACAAACTGAATTTGTCCAAAAACCAGGCCATACTTTTTTATTTGCCGCTCTTTTGGTAACAAGAATCTCTCCGGCATCATTAAACACATAACACGAGAATGCTAGATGTAACTTGGTGTTAGCATGATGGCTTTCAAGCTTGGGTGCTGTTTCGCCAGTTGGGTTGCCACTTGTATCTACATAAACAATTTCTTCCATAGATTGTTCAGTATAAATGATTGTCTTGCTTGTTTATAATTTATTGAACCCATGATTATTCGCTAGATGTTTTAAAATATTTTGCTATAATTTTCAACTAATGCACTCAACACCTTTGTCCTCACACTCAATTGAACTTTTAAAAGCGGCAAAAATTGAAAGCTTTGGTTCTCTAATGGATCTAAATCCAGATCAGTTAGCCAGTAGCGGTCTTAAATTTATGATTACGGATCATGATGGGGTTATTGCGCCATACGGTGAACAGCCAACTGAAGATATGCTGCAGAAAATTTCAGATCTAGCTGACGCGCTACCTAATGGACTGGCTATAGTTACCAATAATTGGAATATTACAGGTGATTCATTCAGTGAAAAAATATCGCTACAAAGAGCTTACGCTGATAAACCATGGAACCTCAAACCATTTCCACTTGGAGTTAAGCAAGCTTTGAGAGATTGTGGCGCCCTACCAGAAGATACTATTGCCATAGGTGATGGATGTACCGATCTTATTGCATTTAAACTAGCTGGCATTGGTAGAGTAGGAATGGTTGGGTCATTAGGACCTCACCCAATGCAGGATTTCGTTCACCGTAATTTATATAGACCCGCAGCGCCACTTGGTGCAGCCATGCTAAGAGGTTTAAAATTACTGTAGTTTAATTTTATTAATTAGTAGCAATAAACACGTAGATTACACCAGCAGCAAGGGCGATACCAGTAATTAAAATTGCTACTGCAGCGCCTTTTGAGCCGCCTTTTTCTTTTTTAGCTTTTGTCCTGTGGGTTCCTGTATCTGTGGTCTGCTCTTTATCTGTTTTTTTAGCTTTCTCGTTATTGGAGGCATTGGCGTTTACTTGCTCGTGTACTGCAGATATATTCTGCGGAGTACTTGGCTCTACTGCCGCTTGAGGACTAGCTTCGTCTGATGAGGCGCTCGAACTAGCTTTGTCGGCATTTATTTCTCCGTCTGGAGAGATTCGCATATCGTTATTTTCAGACTGACCACTTTCCACGGGCGGCTTAATATCGGTTATTTGATCTGTAGAATTTGTTGAGTTAGCGCTTTGATCCATATTTTGATCTCATTTTAGCATAATCGTTTTGATCAACTACAATCCGTACTAATGTATTTTGATATTTTATTAATATCTCATTATTGTTCATTTTTTCCAGTTTCATTGTATTCTACTACTAGTGATTGACACTCTAATAAGACTGCTTAAAAGATTTGTAATACTTATCCCTGGAATATTTGGTGCACTTTTTGCTACTACTGAAGTATTTCCACTGCTTGATAGAAGCATACCAGCTCCTTTAGCAATTTTTATAGCCTACGTTTTTGCTGCGTACGTCCTAATCCCGGCATTGTTAAGGTTATTACGAATCATAATTCGACCGAAGCATATTCCTCATTATTGCGTAACATCAGATGGCTTTGCATCAGATCCAATCAATATTGGACTGGTAGGTAGTAAAAGGCAGGTAACTAGTGCAATGAAGCAGGCCGGATGGTACGGCACAGACAAGCGTACAATCAGTTCAATTGCTAAAATGGCATACTCGGTAATTTTTTCTAAACCCTACCCTACTGCCCCGTTTAGCTATCTATATTTATTCGGACGTAAACAAGATCTAGGCTTTCAGTTGCCAATTGGAAATAATCCCCACGCCAGACACCATGTGCGTTTCTGGCGAGCTGAGCCCACAATAACAACCGAACAACGAAATCATCTTGATTTTTGGGAACGGTTGGCGACAGGAAAGCCTAAGAAAAGTAAGAGTAAGTTATGGATCGGGGCTGCTTCTAGGGACATAGGCGTTGGTTTAATTCGTCACAATGCACAATTTACTCACAGTGTTCATCCAGATACCGATGCTGAACGAGATTTAATAGTTCGCTCATTACGTTCTGCGAAACTTGTCGAGTCTACGAAAAACGTTAAAGTCGGCGAAAGTTACAAAATTCGTAACCGAGTTTTTAGATCTCACCTTCGCTCAGACGGTAAACTAACCATTGTCACTTTGAAGTGAACTAGTAGTAGTACCATCTTTCTATTCCAGACGTATTCGTTACATCTGTTAATTTCTTAGGCTCTCCACCGTCAATATTTACAAGGTAATCTGCTGTTTCTAGATCGGTCTTAATTCTAAACACTATTGTTGAATTATTTAACCAAGATACTGGAAGTTGGAGGCCACTTTTAGACACAATTACTTTGTCGGCTTTGTCTTCGTCCTTTAGTAGAGTAAGCAATACACCTTTTCCATCTCGTTGTTCAACCCATAAACTGTGCTCACTATCCTGACTATCGACGAAAACTTTAGATATAAAGCTTGTTGGCTGACCCTCGAGCTGCGATACTTTTCCGTCTTTTACATTAAGTGAATACCAATCTTTTCCAGTGGTGAACACAACTGAATCATGATCAAACCTGAACATGCTCCAAACCTCATTACCGTGAACAACCTGTTTATCGGAGCCATCCATTTTAATTCTATACATTGCAGGTGCTTCGTTGCTATAAGCGCTGGATGGTGCATAAATTAGTGTGCCGTTTACGAGCATAATGTCGTTGAAGTAATTTGCACTGGCAATAATTGCTGAGGTGTCCTCGTCTATATTATAAGTCCGCAGTTGATGTCGATCAGGGTTGGATGCACTTGTTCCGGATTTTATCTGGACATAGGCTAAGCGCTGATCTTTCCAATCAATAAGTTGTATTCTTTCTGATGATGATACTTCAATTGGGTTTTCTACATCATCTAGGTGAATTATTGTTAGAGAGCTTAATGGAAATCCATCTTTGTTTCTTTCACCACTTCTAGTCGACACAAGTGCAATTACGGGCTTTGTGGGATGACTAAGTAAGCTAATGTCGTCTCTTTCTTTTCCGGTTCCACTTAGTACTAATTGTTCATCTTTGCCATCAGCGTAAACTGCAAATACATCATAATTTCCGTTTCGTCTTGAAACGAAGGCATGTTTTTTTGCTGGGACGGCTTTAACTTCATTAATGTCACCTTCTTTTGCGTCGACTCCGATAGCAACTTTTTCAATTCTGTACTCTTCGTGAGATAGTTCAACCTCAAATTCCTCAGGTGGTGACTCAAGTGTAAGTTTTATTTCGCCCTTTTCATTAGACAATGCACTTGCATCTTCATAAATCGCCTCAAAACCACTTACAGGTTTTTCAGATACAAAATCAGTTACAACAAAGCTATATTGCGTTCCTACTGGGTTTAATTGCTCATTACCAAGTGGGTTGCTCCCCCAGCCAATAGTCAGTGATCTATTGATTTTACTGAAGGCTCGCTTACCTATGTTTAGCTGAGTCTTGCCAAGTTTAATTTCACTCAGTTCCGCTAGCCCGTCCTTGTTGGTTTTAGCTGTTACGCCGTTGATTTCGACATCAACATTTTTAAGGGGCTGTAATGTGCTTTGGTCGTAAACTTTGATAGATGCTGAGCTGCGAACTCCAGCCGTATTAAGCACAAAATAGCGCGAATCAGGAATTATAGCTGCCGCAGCTATTCCAGCTATTATCAATAAAAATGTAGCGTATCTAAGTGGTCTTATGCGCCACCAAGCTTTGAACAATCCACCTACTTTTTGCCTGAATGTTCTTTTCGGTTCAATTTGAGCAGCGGCTGCATGTCTGTCTTCATCGGCAAGTAGTTTGTCGCTTTCTTCGCGCGCAATATCATCAACCGCTTTTGAGGTATCAGAATCTTCTGGTTCTGGTTCTGGTTCTGGTTCTGGTTCTGGTTCTGGTTCTGGTTCTGGTTCTGGTTCTGGTTCTGGTTCTGGTTCTGGTTCTGGTTCTGGTTCTGGTTCTGGTTCTGGT
>JBFJNW010000015.1:0-9303 GCA_041617975.1 Saccharimonadales bacterium (SeqCode) | reverse complement strand
AGATGGTCTATACAAAATCCTATTGTTTTATTTGAAGATGATTCATATCTTGTTATGGCAGATGGGATTTTGTATAGGAAATTTGTCTAGTAGAAAGGACATAATTTTTTTTTGAAAAAGTGTCTAATCACTTGACATCCCGATAGGATTTGCTAATCTAGTAGCGAACCAAAAGTTGGTTGATTTAAAGGAGCATTTGTAAATGCCTACCAAAGTAAAGAAAGCTACGGCTAAAAAAGCTACAGCTAAAAAGCCTGCAACTAAAAAGCCAGGCTTTAATGTCAATAAAAAAGGTAAGACCAAAAAGGATATTGAAGCACTTTTTCCAGACGGAGAAATGCCAGATAATCCTACCGCTAGAGCAATTGCTCTAAAACTTGTTAATGCAACTAAGACACCAGTTACATTTTTTGATTTAGTTGACGCAGCCGATGGCTCTTTATCTAAAAGAACACTTGGCAGAACTTTACGTGTACTCGAAACAGCAGGACACTTTTTTGAGAAAACTAAAGTTGAAACTGATAAAAATAAAACTGGATCTACAAGCGCTTATACCTACTTACCAAATGCAAACAAGAGCGCTAGCATCGCAAGGCATGATGGTCCAGATGCTACCGGCGTTCACCCTAAGCGCTCTAAAGAGGCAATTGAAAAGCAAAAGGCCACAAGAGCAGCTAATAGAGCAGCTAAGAGCAAAGGTACAACTAAAAAGCGCAAGCGTGTAGTTAAAAAATAAAAACTCTACACTTAAAGTAAAAGACCGGCCTCGAAAGGGCCGGTCTTTTTCATGCCTATTATTTTCTTTAAGGGAGTCTTTTAAATTTGACACCGGCGCCGATCTCGTGTAGTCTTACACATAGGACAAGCCTGCGCCCACTCAAAGAAAGACTTTAAGTAGTGATAATTTCTGATCCAAATACTTACAGTAAAATGATGCATCATTTGCCATCCGAACAAAAAATTTGGGTTTTGAATGCTCTTCAAAAATTAGCGATAGATCTTGTTCCATTGCCAGAAACAGATGATGATGAAGAATTTGATCGGCTAATGTTTGACTGGCAGCCGGAGCCTAGTTCACATGAAGATATTGATCTGATTGAAGTTTCAATATATACAGAAATAAATAAATATAATACAAAAGGATCTGTAACTTTCGCTGTTAATAATTGTCCTTGTGGTTGTATTGATATGACTAATCCGTCTTATGGTCATTGGTTTACATATGTAATTGATGCAGATACAGATGAAGCTAGATTGGGGATGAATTAAAATGACTAGGCAAGAATATAATAAGATTATATTGGAGTTTCTTAATAGATATATTGAAGAGTGTCCAGATATCCGTTTTATTCAAGCATTGAGCAATTGTCATATTTTAATGAGCTATAAATCTGATGAAATACCGCCTCATCAATTTTGTTTTGTTGATAATTATCACGAAGAATCGTCTGTGACTTTGGAAAGGATAATGAGTTAAAATGTGTATTATAATTTTTTTGCTTCTTTGCTTTGCTATTGGATGGATTATTGGTACAGAATTTTTTAGAAGGCAATAATGTTGATATCTGAAGAGGATTTTGTGCAGCTAACAGATATCGCAGAAAAACTTGGAGTTAGTGTTACTGCGATTAGAAAAAGATATACAAGGCATCCGGAAGAATTCCCGCCACCATTTAAGGTTGTGAATAGATCACCTATTTGGTACTGGCCAGATGTTGAGACTTATTTTAAGTTGAAGATGATGTTGGATAGCAAAGGATTGTGATGAAAGAATCGACTGAATTTACTTTTTTAAGCTTTATATTTTATGCTTGTATTTGTATTCTTTTTGCAGCAAGTGTTGCAGGCTTGGTCTTAGCGTTTATGTGGGCTTCTGATATTGCTGTTTGTGAAGAAGCATTAGTTTTGGTTAAAGCTTAATGAATATAGAAATACAAAAATGGGCTGGACCAAATACTGCGCTAGTTATTCTTGAGTCAGAATCTCTAATATATATATGTATATATTTTTCATATGACTCAGTTCTAGCGTATTCGTATTTTGATACTACAAAAAGAGAAAATATTCTTGTTATAAATAATTTTATTGCGACATATTCTAAAACAAGTAAAAAGCATACAAATCAGCTTGTTGATTCTTTTCCTGATTTTAGCGTTTCTTATGAAAACTATGATTTTAGCGTTTCTTATGAAAACCATAATACTTTTATGGCTATGTTTGAAAAGCGATATGAACAATTTATTAGAAGTTCATATAGAGCGATTTTAAATCGTCAAATAAAGGAGACCGACTCAGTATGAGCTTTGTAAATTGGTTTAAAAATAGAAAGCAAATAAATAATATAATTGCAAGCTTACTTTCTGAGCTTTCTATTACAAAAGATTTTCTTGATGAGACTCTTGAGCTTAATAGAATTTTATTAGATTTATTTCATTGGCGATCACAGTTTGATGCTGATGTTAGCAAAGAGATTAGTACTCGCTATAAAGAAAGTTTGTCTGAGTGGTCTAGTAAATATCATCCAAGTAATGTAATTAATGAAAAGCGCAACGGAGATGACTGGGTATATGAAGTGCAATAATTGCAAGCATGGCTTACAAGTGGATTATGGATACTCAAACTGGACAGTTGAAGGCACAGATTTTGGTTGTGAACATCATCCAGAATCACCATTTGATATGTGGTATGGTGATGATGAAAGATTAAATTATGCTACACAATGTGAGTTCTATACTAACGGTAGCAATTTATCTCTTGATGTAGAACAAGAAGAAGCTAAAGATTTAACTGCATCTGATATTGAAAGATTTAACAAAGTCTTTAATATGACTGTCACCGGACATATGACAGATGAAGAGCTTAAGCAGCATTTGGAAAATATAATTAAAGAGGTAAATTAAATGGATCTTGGAGAGCGAATTAATAAGTCTTATTTCGACGGTACTATTACTGAAAAAGAATGGGATGTATTATTGTCCATTCATCTCAATACTATTAGAGACATTACTTGTCCAGTAACAGGTAGAATTTTGGATTCACAAAAAAGTCATCTTTTAAAGCTAAAGCTAAACCCAGATGTTATAAGTGTTGACCCAGAAAATTCTGAAACTATCTATGAAGCTGTAGTTTCAGATCAAGCTGATGATGAAGTAATTGCTCAAAGATTGAGCAATAGCGATTACTTTCTAGTAGAGAGAGTACCTAATATTCCTGAAGCTTGGGAAAGAATTTGGGAGAAATAATATGAGTGGTACATGGTCTTATTGTCCAGTTTGCATGAGCGAGTTTCCAGATATAGCAGGTTGCTTAAATACAGGTACACAAGAGCTATTTTGTTCATTCAACTGTGCTTTATTCAACTGTGCTTTAAAAGCTGAAGTTGATAGTGGGGAGAGTACTGAAAAGACTACCGGTCAAATTTTAGAGTAATTTATAATTAAACCAGCACTTAATAAATTTGGAAAAAAATGTCTAGAGTTAAATTTGAAACATGGCTAAAAGCTTTAAGAAGTAAAAAGTATAAACAAGGCAAGAGTTTTCTAAGAAGAGATAACAAATTTTGTTGTCTAGGTGTATTAGCTGATTTATACAATCCAGATGGATGGGTAACAATATTTGGAGAATCATACTATAGATATATCTATCAAGAATTAGAGACTGTAATAGAGTATATTAATCCAAATAAATTGCTTTATGAACAAATATCTTTAAAAAAAGCTTACAGTCTTGCGTCTATGAATGATGCTGGTGCATCATTTGAAATGATCGCTGATTATCTTGAAGATAAAACTACAGAGGAAGAAATCTATACCAAGTTAGCAAATGAAGAAAATGGAAGAATAATTTGGCCGAATGAGGTTTAAATGCTTAAGTTTCCTGCTCCACCAGAAAATACAGATCCTAATTTAATTTGTGCAGTTTATGATGTTATTCTTTGTGTTCTAAAAGAAAGAGATCCTGCTTCATTAAGAAAGCTCCTCCTCAGATTGTTGCAAGATGAAGATGTTTCACCTACACAACTTGTAGGTGGCATTATTGGACTTCTTGATGGTGCTTTAATTTTTATAACTGGTAATGAGGAAGCTACTCAAATTGCAATTGACTTGATTGAAGAAGATCGTGAAAAATACGAATATACTTCTTGGGTACCTACTCACGATCTATAGAAGGTACCCGTCAAAAAGTTAGAAATAAAAGATTTATCCTAGGCGAAAATATCTGGACGATTTTTTGAATGGATATAAAAAAATGATCACATTTGTAGATGAAGAAAGTTTAAGGATAGATAATGTTACGATTGGTCAAGGATCATTAATTTATGGAAGATCATTTATAAGTGATTATGTTGAAATTGGTGATGGCTGTATTATTTTTAACTCAACTATTGGCAATGATAGTATTATTCAAAGCGGTGTTAAAATTGTAAATTCAGTACTGGGAGCTTGTTGTAATATTTATTCTGGCTGTATTATTCTTGATTCATTACTGAATCATTCAACAATAGTTAACTGCAATTCAGTCATTAAACATAGTGTGATTTTTCAGGAGCAAATTAATAGCTTCTCTTATATTGAAAATTCCAGACTTAAGCTTAATGAAGCTGTAAATCCATCATTTAGTGTCGAAATAGATAATATTCTAAGATCAGACAATGACTTTAAAAGTCATTTAAATATAGACGCACTATACGATATATAAAAAAAATACCCTGAACTTAATAGCAAAGTTCAGGGTATTTTTTTTTGTTTTATTTATATATATATATATTTATAACTTGAAAGCAAAAAGCAAAAGATCAAAATTAATACGCGTAACATATACGCGCGCACGCGCGCGCGAGATCTAATCGCGAAGTCTCTAACGCCTTTTTATACACCCACCCACCACACCACACCTATGTAATTTCATTTGCGTACTTACACATTTGTAATTACAAGCTTGTAAGCACGTAATTGAAATTACATAGTTGTAACTACGTAGTTGTAATTTACATTAATGTAATTACATTAATGTAATATCTAGATACTTTAAAGTACGATGGTACGTACATTAGTATCTAGCAACCTTTAGAGGTTTAGGCGTTAGGTCATGTCGGTACCTTTCGTTAACTATCTGGTGGGCTTGAGAGTTGAGAATGAGGTTTCCCGCTATGGGGATAGTCGAAGGGTATTAGGCAAGCGCAGCGGGCTAGCTAGGCCACTCTCGTGAGACATCGGCCCTAGCCCGCTCCCCTGCTTGAGTCTACGTCACTACGGGAGCCCTGACAATGTACGTACTTTGGCAAATGTACGTACATTCGTGGTCCATCTGTGGGACAGATAGGGATTAGGTTGGCCATCGTTTCTAATCGCTTCACAAATGCTCAACACTCAACTAGTGTCAGTACTGGCAAGAGGCCAACGGGTCAGCGCCACGCTTAGGGCTTACGGTCCTAGGTGCGACTTGATCGCAGTGCGCCGATCTCTGGCCGCCCGACATTTGACAACCGAATACCCCACCTAGCAAGGAGACCAGTTATGGCAACCAGCAAGAAGAGCCCTACGCCGACGATGTTCGAAGTTGTCGACGCGGTGCCGCAGACCCAGCGCCAGGGCGCTGGACGAACGAGCACGGTAATTGCGCCAGTGCTCGCAGCATTGAACGAGACCAAAGCCGGTAGCGTGCTTCGGCTCTGGGCCAATGACCCGAAGATTACGGGACTCGACACTGTCGACGCTCGGCGTGTACGGCTCACGGGTCGAATTTCCTCGCTCCGACGAGCGCTTGAGGAAGCTGAGATTCACAACATCAGAGTCACTGGCGTTACGCTCTATGACGAGCAAGGCGAAGCTACCGATTACGGAGCTTACGCCGAGGTGCATTGATTCCCTGCCCAGGGAATTAAGCCAGCAAGATAGGCCCGAGACTGAAAGTCTCGGGCCTATCTTCATTTGTGAACAGGGGCAATAATGGAAATACATACTAGGGAACATAATTGCCTATGGCCTATTCGCCCAAGGTGGCCATGGCAACGTTTCATAATTTGGTTACTAAGAAAGGGGCAATGATGCACAAGCAATCTCTCGCTGAAAGAATTGCCACTAATGGCAAGCGTCAGACTGTGACACTAGAGGAATGGCGCAAGTGGAGACTCTGGCAGGTAAGCGCTACCTATGTGCCAGAGCAAAGGGTAATCGCTAGGGCACTAGTTCACGGCAGGACTCTAAACAAAGGAGCCGACAGTGTGGCTAGTTGAGTTGGTTCTAGAGTTTCGCTCACTGATTGATTTCGCCGGCAATATCCTTAACAGTTTCATACTGTGGGTCTCTGGCGAAACGTTGCAATGCTTTGAAGATTACTCTTGCAAGATACTAGGAGGCTAAGAGTGTTCTTCTCAATTCTACAGATTGTAATCCTAATCCTATGCGGTGTTGCGGTCGGCCTATTGATTGCAATAGGTGTGCTGTTCTACCAACTAGATCGGGACTCAGAGCATGCAGATACTCGGGACTACGATCCCCCATACGAAAGAAAGGGGTAAAGATGAGTCATACCACGGTAAAGATAGATGACACTGCGCACAGAAAGGCGTGGGTCTCAATCCAAGTAATCTTTGGTACTACTTCAAGAGACTCGTTCACCTCAAGACACGTTGTTTACTTAGTTTCGCTAGAGAAGCTAGAAGAGCTGCGAGACGTACTGACCGGAATTCTAGAGAGCACTTAGAATAAAGCCCGGCCGAAAGGTCGGGCTTTATTTATGCCCCAAATTATTCCAAAGCTTTAAATGTTTCATAGCTTCAAAGATTCGACCCTATCGTAAATCTATAATTGATTTAAGTTCCCGCTAATTTGGGTATTGTTTAGAATTGCCACCATGTTAATTTCGGGATAAGTCCTAGGATAATTTGGCGGGATAGGATTTCTCTCAGCATCCCATAGAGAAGGATAGAGGATAGAGTTAGGGATAGTGTGAGGGTATAGGTTTGAATGGCGGCTTAAGTAACTTAAATTAAGTCATTTACTTTCGGGTATACTTTAAGGTTTATAAGTTAGCCCACATTAATTCTGCCGTATAGTTTCGTACCGATATTAATTCCACGAGATTAATTCGACGTATCTAATTCGCACAGTTCATAGATACAAACTACCTGGTCAGGGCGTTGTTATCTTCTTATTTGAAACTATCCCCCGCCATAAATTAATCCCTATGCTCTATCGTTTGAATACACTGCAATGATTCAACGTATAGAACGATATGAACAAATGAATTGAATTAAACGAACGAATTAACTAAGCGAAATTAAACACAACGGGGCACCCTCCCCCGTACCCTGGGGTATATCTCTGTAATTTAATCTCCGAATATAACTCAATACGAAGCTAAGTTACTTAGACTAAGTAACAATGACCCCGTAGGGGTACCGGTTCTAAATATTAAACGACTTAAATTAAATGGCTTAATCTCGGCGCTGGTACACCCACCTGGCTATCTAATTTTTTTAGAAAAAATTTTTTTTATTTTTTTTATAACTGTTTCTACTCTCTCTCTCTATGACTGAGGAGAACTTTCTTCCGGCGAAATTTTTATTTTCTAATAAAGTAAGTAGTTAAATAAAGAATAACTTTTTTGACTTGGGCGTGGTAGCATGCTACCGTTACCAGTGAGGCCCGCTCCCGATTCCAGAAAGCGATTGGTATTTAAGTGACTTTAAATTCAGATAGAGACTATCAAGAAGAATTTGCTGACGCTTGTGCAAAATTCATTGAAGAAGCGTTCTTAGATTTAACAATCTCAAATCGAATTGAAATATCAAAATTTACAAGATATTTGCTAGATAATTATAATGCAAATCAAATTGAAATACCCAGTCAATGGATACTAGATCTTATTTATTGTATTTTAGCTAACTACTCTCAGCTAGTAGATAAGTATATAGATTGGCTTAATGATACTGATAAGAAGCTAGATAAAATGCACCAATCACTACAGGATAAAAAATGAGCTTAGAGCTAGAGCCAATGGAAGATTTTGCTGACTTTAATGCAAAGTTTGTTGAAGATTTCTTAAATCATTTAGCTGCAACTGATTTTCAAAAAATAAAAGAAGTACTAGATGCTTTTGTACACGAAAAGAAAATTGCATATGAAGGGTTAAGTGCTTCTCTTACAAGTAATTTATACGCTTTTTGTGTTGTTCAAATTAACGACTCAATTATTCCGCTAACTCTACCCCTTACAGTTGCAATACTTGGATTTTTACAATCCATCCCAAAAAATATTGAAAAATATAATACTTGGCTTGAAAGCCAAGAAGTTGATTTTGAGGAATATATTGAAAAAGCTCAGTATTTAAAAGATTTTAAAGGTATAGGTATTGTTGATGATGGCATAATTTCTTTTCGCTGGAAGGATTAAAATGACAGATAAAATTCAAACTGGTACAAGGCTACCTATTGATTTGTATAAAGAAATCAAAAGAGTAAGCTCTAGAACTAATAAGTCAATTAATCAAATTATTATAGAAGCAGTACAAAAACATATATCAGATTTAAATAATGAGTTTTTTGATGAAGTATTTCCTCCTCGTAACGGATAAAACTACTTTATGAATGAGCCACTTTATATCCCATACTCAGACGCAATGATACAATATGGCGTTATGTATCATTTATTTAAAACAATAGGTATAGAAGAGCCTTCACAATTTCTAGGCTTAATGGCTACAAAAACTTTACCTGAACATATTGACAATACTTGTGACGCATTTTGGCATGTTACTTTTAGTAAAACAATATTGGAATATATTGAAATTGAAATATTTATTGAAGTACTTAGAAAAACTGCTTCAATACTTAAAGCTTTATTGAATAGCGACAAACTATGTGATTGTTATATAAATTTAGATTTTATTATTAATAGTAACGATTACGAGTTAATGAAAGTTATATTTGATACACAAAAAAGAGGCATGATTGATGGATAATAAATATGGTAAAGATATCGTAAGCTCTCTTAGAGCTATTCAATCAGAGCTAGAGTTTTTCAATGATCTTTTAGAACATGTTCTTTTAGGCGAAACAAATTCACTAGATGATATTTATGAAGCTATTCAACGTATAGAACTATACGAACAAATGAATAGTCAGAGGCTTCTTAGAAGAAGAGTGCAATTAGCTCGTGACTACTAAAGATATTTTATCACAAATAGATAAAACTTTAAATAATTACGCTACATATCTTTTTAAAGATGCTTTTTCTAGAGTTATTGGCTGTGATGGATGTAAATGTATAACTAGTCATGAAGAAATAGTACAAATTTTTT
>JBFJNW010000014.1:0-9476 GCA_041617975.1 Saccharimonadales bacterium (SeqCode) | reverse complement strand
TGCAATACTGCAATCAGAGATACTAAAACAATTATTACCAAGGCTGTATAAAATCCTGTTTTAGCAGCATTTGAAATCTGAGATTTTGGTAACTGTTCGTTATTTTGGGCCGACTGAGCATTTGCTTGATAGGATGTATTACTGAGTTCGCTATCCGTTAAAATAGATCCGGGTGGAGGCATTTGTTGAATAATTGCCCCTATGTGATGTGGGTCAGATTGCCTTGAGCCGTTATCCAATATTTCATGCTTTTTCTCTATATCTGATTCTTTGTAGGTCTTCTTATCTATAACTTTGCTGCGATCCTCTATCGATCTAATGTCTCTTTCGAATGCGTGTTTTTTAAGCTCTTGTTTGTCTTGTTCTTGCATTTCTTTGAGGCGCTCTAGCTGCTCCTGCCGGGCTTTTTGCTTGATTACAGCGTCTTTATCGACTTTGAGTGCGTAAACCTCTGGAGATGGACTGATTTGCTCTTGAGCCTCTTTTTTATGCACATATTCCTTTGGAGTTGGTGTTCTTTCAGCTCGAGGCAAAATGTTTTCAGACCTAACAGGCGTATTTACTGTCACACTTCTATCTAGTTGAGGTGCATTAGTTTTATTTTCTGGCTTTGGCTTAGTGGCTTCAGTCTTTGTAGCAGTAATGCTTTCTTCCGCGGCCCTGATTTTTTCTTCTGTTTGCGCTATTTTGCTTGATAGCTGTTCTTTAATATCGGCAAGCTTAGCCTCTTGATCAGAATATTTAATATTTACATCCTTTTCCAAACGCTTCCTACCCCTGTGATTTAAATAATCTAGGGCCAGAAGAGCAGAAACGGGATTGGGGCGAGTTTCGTGCGTGTGCTCTTTTTCCTCTTCGCTTGCGACTTGAGGCTGCGACATTTCGTGAATCACAGCTTCTTTGCTGGGCTCAAGCTCCTCTAAATCCTCAGCCTGATTATTGACTTGGCTTAATTCACTTGAGACAACTGGATCAGCTTCTTTGCTGGGTGTTTCTTTTTCTTCAGGAGATGGTACTTGTTGAACCGCCTCGTTATTAGTTGCTTCGACTGATTCCTTCGTTGGAGCGATTTGTTCATCACCTAATTTTGAACTATCTAAAGAAGCCTCTTGAGATAAGCTACCGCGCATAATATCTGCTTGAGTGTCGGCTTCTTTCACCGGTTCAAATGAAATTAGTGCGCGAAAGCCGGTAACTCTGTTATTTTCACTGTCATTGTTATCCTGCTCTTCGCCCGCAGATCCTTTGCTGAACATTTTACGCATAAATTTACGCCACTTTGAGCTCTTGGCCTTTTTGCGTCTAACTCCAATATAACTCTCGTCGTCATCTTCAGTGCTGTCATCGGACTCTGGTCGATTTTTACGGAGTACGCCCAAAATAGAGTCGAACTTGCTTCGAATTACAGATGACTCTTCTTCCGGCTGTTGACCAGCGACATAATTTTCGCCTCTCATGATATATATTTATATAATATCTAGAGCGTTCTTTCAATTATCTCTCTGGTAAATACTTCAACTCGATCGCCTTCTTGCAGATCTAGTTTACTCTTAGTCGCGATATTGAGTCCGCACTGTTCGCCTTCTATGACTTCTTTAGCATCTTGGGGTCCACGCTTAAGATTGGTTACTTCAACTTCAGCGATTACGTCTTTGTCTCTGTATATTTTTGCAAAAGATGGAACAACTAGTTTGCCTTTTGTAACTTCTCCACCACAAATAATTTCAGTCTTGGTTGTCTTAAACACGGCTAACACCTTGAGCTTTCCGGTCACTGTTTCTTTGACTTCTGGAGCCAATAGGTCGCTCATTTCTTGCTTTACGTCATCTATTAACTCGTAAATAACTTTATAAAGTCTAACTGAAGTCTTATCTCTGTTGGTTGTTTGTCGAATACTTGTCGGTAAATCAACATTGAATCCATATATAATTGCCTCACTTGAAAGTGCGAGGTGGGCATCGTTCTCGTTTATTGATCCAATTCCGGAACCAATAACGCGTATCGCGACTTCTTTAGTGTCCAGACTTTTAAGACTATTGATTACAGAGGTAAGTGATCCTTGTACGTCAGCTTTAACTATTATGTTAAGTTGCTGTAAATCTCTTGACCGGTTCATTATGCTAATAAGGTCTGAGCCAGAACCTGCACGGGCTGAAGTCTTAGACTTCTCTATTCCTGCAGCCTCAGCAGCTTTTCTTGCTAGCTTTTCAGTCTTTACTGTTGTAAATTCATCACCAAATGATGGTAAAGATTTAAATCCGGAAATAACAACTGGTGTTGATGGTCCTGCCACTTTAAGCTTGTTGTTCAAGGTGTCTTCCAGGTTTCGAACTCTGGCATATGTAGTACCAGATACAACGAAGTCACCCGGCTTTAACTCTCCGCTTTCAACAAGAGCTATAGCAACTGGTCCGCGACCAGTCTCCATATGTGATTCGATAATTAAGCCTTCAGCTGGTGTGTTAATGTCTGCCCGTAAATCTTCAACATCAGCCGTTAACAGAACCATATCAAGCAGTTCTTTTACACCTTCGCCGGTTTTTGCAGAAACAGGAACAGCTACAACGTCTCCGCCCCATTCTTCTATTAGAATTTTATTGTCAGACAGTTGTTGCTTAAGCCTATTGAGGTCAGCGTCTGGTTTGTCGACTTTATTCATTGCGACAATAAGTTTCACGCCGGCCTTATTGGCAAATCTAATTGCTTCAAGTGTCTGTGGCTTTATTCCATCATCAGCCGCAACAACTAGAATCACTAGATCTGTTAGCATCGCACCGTGCTCTCGCAGGGCTGCAAATGCCTCGTGACCAGGTGTATCTAGGAAAGTTACGAGTCTGTCATCATGCTTAATCTGGTAAGCGGAGATGTGCTGAGTTATTCCTCCTGCCTCTCCTGCTGCTACATCGGCTTTACGGATCGAATCAAGTAGTGATGTTTTACCATGATCGACATGACCCATAACCGCAATTACAGGCGGACGAGTTGTAGCGGTATCACTGTAAGAGCGTTTTTTTCGCTCCTTGGTGACTACCTCTTTTTCTTTGTGTTTGAGCTCTACATCTTGCCCGGTTTCTTCGATAATGATCTGGACTGTATCGAAGTCCAGTCTTTCGTTAACCGTAGCCATGACACCAATCTTCATTAGATCGGTCATGAGCTGAGTAACTGGAATCATAAGCTCTTCAGCCAGATCGCCAACTGTAATATGGTCTTGGATTTCAATTGTTCGTGCCATATGAAGTCTCCTTTCTGGCTAAATTACTTAATTTACGGGGTATTTACGCCCCTTTAAGGCTCAATGCAATTTTACGAGATTCGGTATCGATGTCGATTACCTTAAAAGTCTTCTTTTCATTTAGTTGGAAGATCTTCTCTGGATCAACGCCTTCACCTTCGCCCATTTCACTAACGTGCACTAGAGCTTCAACAGATGGGCTTAACTGTACGAACGCACCGAAAGGTGTGATACGCGTAATTTTACCGTCTACTGAATCACCTTTTTTAAACGATTTGACTTCGTTAAGCCAAGGATCTTCTTGCATTTGCTTAAGACTCAAGCTCAATCGGTCTTTATCAATAGAAATAATCTTTGCAGAAACCGTTTCGCCAACTTTTACATAGTCTTTTGGATCTTCGACCCTATCCCATGAAATTTCAGAAATATGGATCAAGCCTTCGATACCATCGACGTTAACAAAAGCACCAAAATCGATCACCCCTGTTATTACGCCTTCTACACTGTCGCCAACATTGAGTTTAGCGAATCTATCTTGCATATCGTCCTTGATAGCTTCTTTTTCAGAAAAGATTAACTTGTTTTCTTTACGACTAATATCAAGAATTCTTACGCGAATTTCTTTGTTAAGTAGCTTGTTAAGCTTTTGTAGGATTTCATCCTTATCGGCTCCGGATACTCTTGGATAATGTCCTGCAGCAAGCTGAGAAACAGGCAGGAAGCCTCTAATTCCTTCAAGTTCTACGAGTAGACCACCTCTGTTTGCATCGTATGGCGTAACAGATACGATCTCTTCAGCTTCGAAGAGTTTTTGAAGCTCATCCCAGCCTCGATCTTTAGCTGCTCGTCTCATGCTGAGAAGTGCATAGCCATCTTCGATCTCAGGATCTACGATACTCGCTGTGATTTCTTGTCCTTTTTCGAGCTTTTGTCCATGACCGATTTCGCGGCGCATGACGACTCCAACTCCATTAGCACCCAAGTCTACCCAGACTTCGTGCTTCTTGACAGATATGACCGTTCCTTCGACCACATCCCCTGATTTAAACTGTGTAACTTCATGAGCGGCTAGTAGCTCGTCCATAGTTACGGCATTATTTTTTGACATGTAATTCATGCCTCCTTGTATAAACTGCGGCAACTCGTAAGTTGTTTTTCCGATCAGATTTCACTGATTATATCTGTTTTACCCCTAATAAGTCAAAACATTACCTTTGGGGCGACTATGGTAGACTAGCTTTATGTATTTAGCTATCGACATCGGAGGCACAAAAACACTACTTGGAGTGTTCACATCTACTGGTGAACTAAAAGAAACTTTAAAGTTTAAGACCCCTGTTTTATATCATGATTTTAAGGACGAACTGGCAACTAGTGTTGCAAATTTATCAACGAACAAATTTGTGTCTTGTTGTGTCGCCGTGCCCGGAAAAATTGATCGGGTAAAGGGCGTTGGAATCGCGTTTGGAAATCTTCCTTGGACTAATGTAGAAATTGGTAAAGATGTGAAGTCAGTCGCCAAATGTGAAGTTATTTTAGAGAACGACGGTAACCTTGCTGGACTTTTCGAGGCCAGACAAATTCCAGAGTTTAAGCGAGCAGTATACATCACCGTAAGTACCGGTATTGGCGGGGTCGTCATCGAGAATGGAGTGATAGAAGAGACTACTCAGGATGCTGAGATTGGTCATATGCTACTTGAACACGATGGAAAGCTACAAAGGTGGCAAGAATTTGCTTCTGGCAAAGCAATTGTTAAAAAATTCGGCAAGAAAGCAAGTGATATAGATGCTAATGACAATTCAGCTTGGTATTACATCAGTAGAAATATTGCGGTTGGGCTTATTGACGTTATTGCACTATTAACACCGGACGTAATAATTATCGGTGGTGGCGTGGGAACTCACTTTGCAAAATTTAGTGACCGACTTAATGAAGAGTTAAAAATTTACGAGAACGCCCTTCTAAAAATCCCCCCAATTGTAAGAGCCACGCGTCCAGAGGAAGCTGTTGTTTACGGTTGCTACGAACTTGCGAAAGATATCCGTGAAAAGACTACTAAATAAACTTGCGAAAGATTTCCCAGAAATTCACTTCAAACAAGGCGATTCATTTTCTTGGTCCGCTAAAAATAACACCGTAACATATGTAACTACAAAAGATGATGACATGGGGCCTGTTACCCTGCTTCACGAACTTGCTCACGCAAGTTTAGATCATAAATCATTCACTACTGATTTTGAGCTACTAAGAATGGAAGTAGCGGCCTGGGAAAAAGCTAAAGAGATTGGTAGAGCCTACTCTGTGGACATACCAGAAGACCACATCCAAAAATGCCTAGATACGTATAGAGATTGGCTTCATATTCGCAGTACTTGCCCCTGGTGTTCCACTAATGGCCTACAAAACACTCAAAACAAATCATACAATTGCTTAAATTGCTCTGGCAGATGGGAGGTTTCGGCATCAAGACTCTGTCGACCATACAGAAAAACTCAAACAAAAGAAAAAACTCCCATTCAACAGGGAGTTTTTCTTAAAAACTAGCTTGTTATATTAAGCAGTTTTCTTGGTTCGACGAGAAATTCGTCCACCTTTTGCACCAGCAAGTCTTGCTAATTCGCGATTAGCAAAAAATCCACCAGTACGACCGCGCTTACCGCCCTTAGCACCGATCTTTGCATAAAAATCTGCACCGTACTTACTTTTGTTAGTTGCTGCAGCTGCTTTGCCGCCATCTTTTGTTCCAGCCATCGAAGACCTCCTTAGTTTAATGCTCTCAAGAAACAAAAAGAGGGCTAACCAAAAATGATTAGTACCCTCTTTCGTTCTTTCGAATGTGCTTATGATATCACTTCATTGCGCTCATGTCAATAAATAAGCATTAATTGGATTTTGGTGGAGTTTCTCCTTGAGCAGCTTGCCCTTGGTCTTGTCCTAAGTTAATTGGAGCTATTTCAATAATTTTGTTAGATGACGGTCTGTATAGGATTGCTTTACCTGCTGTTGCAAACAAAAGAACCTTGTCATTGTTAGCAGCATTTCTGAAGAAAGCTTGTCCACGTACCTTTTCGACGTCAACTACAGTTGCAACCGTAGGAGTTTCGTCGGAAGGAAGCTCTATAAACTTAGATATTGCCTTTTTGAGCGTAGTGGCTTCATCTTCAGCTGATTGTGATTCAGATTGCTGTTGAGAGCTCAATTGTTCCTGAAGTTGTCTTTTATCGGCGTTAGACTTAAGAGCAAATCCACCAAATACCATTACTACAACTAGTGCAATTAAAGCTGACTTGTTTGACGGCCGCTTAAACCGCTTTGCAACAGTTCGAACTGACGTTTCCTGTTGCTGTGTTTGCGTATTTATTTGCTGAGAATTTATTGCCTGCACATTGATCTCATCATCTGATACTGGCTCTTCTACATGAATACTTGCCATAATTTAGATATCTCCCTCTGTAAATTATTATGCTTATTGTAGCTTGTAGTTTGTATTGTTACAAGATTACTGCTGAACAAATGTGTTCGGTGCTTCTACGCTTGAAGATGTCCACGTAAATTCTAGTCTTTCGATAGCTGGTGTTTTTAGAACTATATCAAACCCAGTTGTAGTTACGTTGTTGTATGAGTAGGTCGCAAATTTACCACCACCGAGAGAAACCGTAACAATAGGTAGCTGATCAAATGGTTCGGTGAATGAAACATGTACACTTGATGCACCTGCTTCAATTATTGCAAATCCAGCACTGTTATTGTTGAATGTCGCTGTACCACGGAATAGAGCATCGCCTTCTACAAGCAAGCTATCGCCGAAAGTAACAATTTGATCAAAGAAGGCTGTGCCTCGGAACTCTGCTGGTCCTTCTACTATGACCGCACCGCCGATAAATACATCTGCATTTACAGTTAATCGTTCAACGGTTAGGTGTGACAGATCTATCGGCTGACCATTTTGTTCGATTCCTGTCTCTTCTAAACTTTCTAGTTGAGATTGCAAAGTTGAGACTTGTTCTTGTAGTGCCGATACATCACTGCCAAATCCTGCAGATATTACTGCATTACTAACTGCAACCATTACACGCCCCTCGCCCGCTCCGCTAAATCCGGTTACAGCTATACCGATAGTTGCTCCGTTGCCAGTTG
The DNA here is from genome assembly GCA_041617975.1 of Saccharimonadales bacterium (SeqCode). Lineage (GTDB taxonomy): Bacteria > Patescibacteriota > Saccharimonadia > Saccharimonadales > JAXHNE01 > JAXHNE01. The sequence continues at coordinate 2,101 of JBFJNW010000014.1, read as the reverse complement.
CCTTCATTGCTACACCTGGAGTAGTTGATGAGGTTAAGTAGTCTCCAGGAGCTATTGGGCCGTTTTCGGTGCTTACCCTTACGCTAACTTGTCCTGCTGCTGCTACGGTTACAGTGTTTGGAGCCTGATTACCCAGTACGATTCCTGAATTAGAGTTAACTATACCGATAAGCCCCGCCTGATACGAAGTAGTAGAGCGCACGACCTCACCAAGTGCATTAACGCCAACGACATCGCCTTGGGTTAGTGTGGCACCGCTAGATGGATAAGATTGACCAATACCAGATGCAAGTAGAGTATCAACATTTACTGTTTTAAATGTTGCATTACCTACTGCATCTATAACCGCCTGGTTTTCGCCTGCGCTGTTTGTGATTGCAAATACTTCATTGTTTTCTAGCTCGACTCTTACACCAGAGCCTGTTTCATTTTTAAGCGAGTTCATCTCTAGTGCTACAACCTTGTCATCTATTTCCTGCACGGCAGCTGTCAATAACGCATAGAAAGCATGGTAGTCTATGCCGAGATAACCCTGAACGCCATTCTCTTCACTAACTAGTTCCGGAAATAATTCAGCCATTTCCTGTGCTATGAATCCATATTGCATGCCTCTTTGTTGATCTGATTGCATAATATCGTAGTAAGTATCATTGAAGTTAAAGCTAACTGTATTAACTGATCGCAACCTAGTAAGAACCGACGCCTTATCGAGAGATGTAATATCTTTCTTTAGTCTTTGATCAGAAATTCCATCTGTGGTACAAACTCCGGCTGTCACAATTCCACCACTTGATCTCGCCGATCCGAAATATTGATTAGCTCCACAAGTAGCTATGGTGACGCCGCTGGTGCCGTTTTGTTGATATACGGCTGTTGTGTTGATGTTGCCGGTAGCGGAAATGGTACTAATACCAGTTAATGCACCTGCGTTTGTTATTCTGGTTACGCCGTTAGTTTGGATATTTCCAGCAGAGGTATCAATGTTGCCTGATGCTGAAATGGTTGTTGCTCCAGAAACTGCACCCGAATTAATGATCAGTCCGTTGATTGTGTTTACGGTGGTTGCACCTGAGATCGCACCAGTAAGAGTAAGCGTAGTAATACTACTTAGAGCACCAGAGTTAATGACAAGGCCGTTAATTGTATTACTGCTAGTTGCAGCTGTAATCGCACCAGATGCAGTAATAGTTGTTGCGCCAGCTATAGAGCCCGTATTAGTTATGCCACCGTTGTTAAGATTCAAACTACCGCTTGTGAATGTTAAACCTGTGACTCCACTTAATGCGCCTGAGTTTATTATTAGTCCGTTAATAGTATTACCAGCTGTGGCAGCAGTTATTGCACCAGAAGCACCGATAGTGGTGATGTTTGTCAGTGCGCCAGTATTGGTTAGTCTTGTTACACCGTTAGTTTGGATATTACCAGCAGTGGAATCGATGTTTCCGCTTGCTAGAATTGTTGATATTCCACTTAGTGCACCAGAATTAATTATAAGCCCGTTAATAGTGTTAGTAGCCGTGGCACCACTTATCGCACCAGAAAGCGTAAGGGTACTGATGTTTGTTAGGGCACCAGCATTAGTTATGCGACTTACACTGTTGGTTTGAATATCGCCTCCAGTAGAATTGATGTTACCTGAGCCTGTATAAGTAGTGCCGCCGCTTATAGCCCCGGATAATGTAAGTGTTGTTGCACCGGCAATTGAGCCCGTGTTTGTTAGTCCACCATTGTTATTGTTTACTCCGCCGGAAATTGATGCCCCACCAGAAGTTACTGTAAGGCCGCCAGCTGCTATTGACACATTGGCTCCGAATGTTCCACCACCCTCAACGCTTAGTCCTGCTACGCCCGCACTTGTGTTGGTAATAGAGAAAGTTGTGCTAGCTGCATTATTTAGCTCAACAGTTAGGCCGCCTGCTCCGGTTCTTACTAATGAATCAGCAACCAATGCGATTGTGCCAGAACCTGATTGAATGCTTACATTGTTCGCGCCAGTTGACTGGATAGTAAGAAGTCCTGGATTAGTTACTAGAGGCGTAGTAACACTAGTACTGAAAGTAACTGCGTTGTTTGTAGTGATGTTATTACATGATCCACCACT
>JBFJNW010000013.1:0-9713 GCA_041617975.1 Saccharimonadales bacterium (SeqCode) | reverse complement strand
TTGTTACTTTGCGATTAAGTTCTTGCGGTGGTAACTCTGCAATTTTTGACTCTAAATCTGGCAGTTTTTTGTTACTAATTGTGCTTGATAGTAGTTCTACAATTTGTGGTTCTAATAGATCGATATATGCAAGATTTGCGTTTATTAGGGCCTTTAGCTTTTCAGGTGTTAAGCCGGCCTCTTTGGCTAGTTTTAATCCGTTCTTCACAGGCCCAATGGATGTAAATTGACCTGCAAATGTAACCGAAAGGGGGTTGTCTATAGGTAGTGACTTTAATATTGACTCGATAATATCAAGCTGGACACTATCAGGGACCGTAGTTAATCTTGCTCCATTCCAGAATTCATCAGGATACTGATTCATTATTTCTGCCGCAAAACTATGGAAGGTTTTTACGACCACTTTTCGGGCGTCTGGCCCAATTAGTTCTGTTAATCTTTCGCGCATATTTGCTGCAGCTTTATTGGTGAACGTCAAACAAAGAACTGATTCTGGACTAGTGTCAGTGCTGCTTAAAATGTTTGCTACACGCACACTCAATAATTGCGTTTTGCCTGTCCCTGGGCCAGCTATGACCATCACAGGGCCATCAATAGCATCAACTGCCTCTTTTTGCTTAGCGTTTAATGACGCATATACTTTACTAAAACTCATTAACTCTATTGTAGCGTGGAAATCAAAAATGTATTAAATCAAATAGTGAATCATTATCGAGAATCCAGATAGCGCCAAAACGGATGCAATTGTGTTAGCAATAGGAATTAGTGTGTCGTCGATATTAACATTCATTCTTGTTAAAACTTTTCGTGTCAGATAGATGAATATAAACATTGCACCCACAACTGAGTACATCGTTACAAATAATAGCCTAGTAAAATCAATTATTAATTGCCTGTCGACTACATAATCACTCATGTAAGCAACGCCAAGGCTGAGTAAACTTAATCCAAGACAACTAATTGGCAAACTAATAAACAACGCAAGTAGTAGTCTGATTGTTCTCTTACGATAATTCTCGGGGTCTGCAAGATGCGCAGCTGTGATAGTTGCATACTCACCGGCAATTGCATTAAGCGCTGGTAATGCAATAAGTAGTGGCAAAAATTCCACAATATCTTTTCTTACTAATTGCAGACCCAATCCACCAATAAGACCGATTGATGCTAAAATGCTTGAAAGCATTATGCCGGCAGCAATTTTTGAATGTGGAATTATTGCTCTCATAACACCAGCCTTGATGCGATAACGATCGAGAACAGCATAATCACGTTAAACATGCTACTTTCAAACGCCGGGATTATATCGTCTGGATTAGATTTTATGTTCCGGACAATAAATGTAACGCTCATAACCATTGGTAGGCCAATTGATGCAGAAAGAAATGTTGCTAATACTGCTAGCTTGAGAGTGTCAAAAAATGCAACGCCAAGTGCAAAATACCCGATTGCACCCGCGACCGAACCTACAATTAAACTTGCAGTAGTAGTACTAAACACAGATTTACTAAAAGCAATCAAGCTAAATCTAAACGATGATTCATCTTGTCTATCAAGATCATGATGAATGCTAGCACTTAATACTGATCCGCTAGACATCAACAGATCTGTTAATGCTGGATATAGTAAAAGTGTTGACCCAAAAAGCAGTACCGCCTCTAGCCTTCTTTCGATTAATATTGAACTAACTCCAACCACGATAATTGTTACAAGCTGTCCGATAACAATACGTTTAATACTTACATCATGTTGCCTTTTGCGCCTTTCAGCGATTGTTTTCCAATATGCGCTCATGTGATCAAGTACATTCAATGGAACGTGATCTATGTCGTCAAACTTTTCCTCAATTGCATCGTTGGGATTCATTGTTGTGCTTATGTTATCTTTTTGGTGTATTTGTCGCAAATTTTATTGTCTAGTGATCGTGAGACGAGGAGCTTTCTTCATGGTGAATTACAGGTTCAATATATTGATGCAAGGTTGTGGTTAGAATTCCAACTGTAAGCGCACCTACAATTAATAGCACAGTGTGTGGACCAGCAATTTTCTTGCTTTCTTTCCGATGTATTTCGGGAATGATATCGCTAACTGCAATATAAATAAAGAACCCAGCAGTAAGACCCAAAACTATATCAAGATAGGAAATGCCAGTTTCACCTAAACTAAAGAACAACATCGCAGAAATGACGGTCGCAAGGGCTGAAAATGCGTTAACTAACAATACTTTACGTTTGCTATATCCCTTGCTCAGCAACAATCCAAAATCTCCAATTTCTTGAGGTATTTCATGAGTCGCAACTGCGAGTGCAACGACTATTCCAGACGGCACGCTAACTAAAAATCCTGCAGCAATTGCTATTCCGTCAATAAAATTATGAATGGTATCACCAATTACTATCAAACTCGCATTTGCGTCTTCGTGGTGAATTTCTTCTTGGTCGTGGTGATGGTGAAACCAGTGCAATAATCTTTCTAGTAAAAAGAAGAACAAAATACCTGCAAGTGTAGCTCTAAGTGCATTTTCAATGTTTCCCTGCTCGGCTGCTTCTGGTAGTAAGTCCAAAAATGAGGCAGATAGTAATGCTCCTGCTGCAAACGGTGTTGCATAGCTTGCCAATTTAGATGCGGATTTTTTTGATCGTAATAAAAGAATTCCGCCTATTAATGAAATTAGTCCGCCTATTAGTGAAAATATAAACACATGTGAAAAATTAGCCATTTTAGCTCCTCTATAGTTACTAGATTATAAGTTGATATGAGACTTTGCAATAAATTCGCATTATCATTACAAAATGCAATAATTACAACTGCTTAGTGCAACACTTCAGGTACTTGCTTTTTATACAAAACAGGTACATAATCGAAAATGAAAGAAAAACTTATTGGGAAATTAACATCTAAGCTGGTGGGCTATGAAGCACTCACTGTATATGGTCGCTTAGAGAGTGTCGAGCCAATAGCGAACCCGAACCAATTGAAGATATAAGGGGGTATTTGATATGTCTTTAGGTTCGTATATTAATCTCAGGCGTATTATTAGTTTTAATGGCGCAATGCTATTTTTCATGACTCAATTAATTGTATCTATCAGTGCAATAAATTCTGTTAATGCGGCGGCTGGTTTGATATCTGCAACAACCCATCAAGGTCAATTATCACCTTCTGGAACTTATACCACTGGAAATGTAACTCAATATACTGAGTTAGATAAAATAAATTTCCGGTTTAATCTTGCTGGTGATGCAGCATCGACAGGAAAGATGCAAGTTGAATTTACTTCTAATGACACTGGATGTTTGTTTTTTGATGGATCTTTCAATCTTGGAAAACATGATTCTCCTACAACTATTTACACCAATGTGACTGGTACTGCGCCAGTAGTAACACCAGACGGTCCTGCAGTTAACAACGGAAGTGACTGGATACAAAAATTAAATGTTAATTTTTCTAGCGCAGGAACGGCAACTTTAAATTATCACTTAAAATTATCAAACCAAGCGGGAGAATGTAGTAGCGGATCGCCACAACATTCTCGACTCGCAAATTCGTCTGTTGGAGGGGGTGACTTTAAGAATATAGGTAATCAAAATGTTCCAATTCCTTCAAACCAAATTATTGAATTACCGGAAATATTTATCGAAAAATGGGTTGATTCTGATGCTGATGGAATTGTAGATAGACGAGCAACTCAAGGTGAATGGGCATTCTCTCTAGATGGAGCTGCAGCTGTGCCCACAAATTCAGATGGTAAAGTCGTGTTTACGAATGTAACTCCAAACGGAATTCATACTGTAACTGAAGTTAATGGGCCTGCTAATCAAAGCTTTATAAGTGGATCTGGGACAAATTGCATATTTAATGGATCAGTTGCATCGGCTACAGTTACTTCGGGAACTACAGCCACAGATGCAACCTGTATTTTTAATAATGGAGCTGCCGGCGCTAAATTAACCATAATCAAGGATGCAAAGCCAAATAATGCTCAGAACTTTTCTTTTACGACAAGTGGATCAGGTTTAAGCGACTTTATGCTTGACGACGATGCCAACAATGCTTTGTCAAATACAAAAGTATTCTCAGGTCTTGCAACTGGTTCTTATTCAGTTTCTGAGGCTTCTACTACTGGGTGGGACTTAGACAAGATAGTTTGCGACAAAAATGATGGAATAATTGTAAATGGAAGCACTGTTAACTTGAATATTGTTGCTGGTGATGACATTACGTGTACGTTTACGAACCTTAAGCGTGGATCGATTACAGTAAATAAGACTACTGATCCTATTTCAGATCCAACTGAATTTGAAATTACAGCTACAACCTCTAATGGTGATATTTCTGGAAATGCAGTTAGATCATTGTCGACATCAGAATCTGTTATTTATGACGTGGCACAAGGTTCATACAGCATAAATGAAACGGATGTTGCAGGTTGGATTGAAGATGATAGCGATTGCCAGGACATTGTTATTAATGCTACCAACTTGTCAGCTGAATGCACGATTAATAATGCAAAACTTGGGAGCATCACGATCATTAAGGACGCAATACCTAATACTAGTCAGGATTTTGTTTTTACATTTACAGGACAAGATGATCCAGAAGTTGTAACACTTGATGATGATAATGATCCTGAACATGCTAACAAAGTATCGTTTAATAATTTACCTAAAGGTAGCTACGAAGTTACTGAAGCATCAAGTCCGGGCTGGAAATTAACCGAAATTGTGTGTGACGATCAAAAATTAGATTCTACAACTGCTTTAATATCACTCTCGGCAGGAGAAAACGCCGAGTGTACATTCACAAATACGAAACTAGTTAAAATTAGCGGAACTAAATTTGAAGTTAACTCAGATGATATCGCTGGTCTTCCAGGAACTGGGCTAGGAGGTTGGACTATTTTCTTAGATCTAGACGATGATGGAATATTTAACAATGATGATCTGACAACAACTACAGACGATGATGGTACCTATAGTTTTGAAGACATATTATATGGAACATCTATTAATTTGATTGAAATTATACAGAATGGTTGGACGCAAATATTTAAGCCTTTAGTTTTCACAGTTGACTCCACGGATGATGTATCTGGACTTGATTTCGGGAATTTCGAAAATAATAAACTTCAAGGAAATAAGTTTATTGATGTTGATGGTGACGGAGAAATAAGTCTTGCAAGTCCTAACCTTACAGGTTGGACCATTAATCTAAAAATAGACACTGATGACGATGATGACTTTGTCGACGAATCTGTGCTTGCGTCTGATGTGACTGATGCTAACGGGTATCTATTTGAAGACTTGGCTCCAGGCTTATATCAAGTTTGCGAAGTCATGCAGCCTGGGTGGACTCCAACATACCCTAACGATCAAGGTAAATGTTGGATTTTCCGTGTATCTACTTCTGGACAAACATTTTCAAGATATTTTGGTAATTTTCAAAACGGGTCAGTTAGTGGTGAAAAATGGAACGATATCAACGGCAACGGATTAGATGATGCAGAACCTAGGCTGTCTAATTGGGAAATAACGCTGTTTAACGATGGCGACGATGATGATACAGATTTAGATGATGTTGTTGACGTTACAAATACTGACAATACTGGTTCATATAGTTTTACTGGTTTGATTGCTGGCGAATATGCAGTTTGTGAAACTCAACAAAATGGTTGGTCGCAGACCTTTCCAGCTCAAAATGCCTGTCATGAATTCACTATTGACGAATCAGGCGAACAAAATACCGCTAACTTTGGAAATCAAGGCCGAGGAAGTATTACAGTAATAAAAAAAGTAGATGCAGACGGTGACGGAATAACAGATGAACAAGATTCTACTGAGTGGTTGTGGAACATTGACGGTAGTGGAGATTATAATACTGGTAGCGGTAATGGACAATCTGTGGCTGCTGGCCAATATTTAATTACTGAAATTCAAAAAGATGATTATGATCTTACAAATATAAGTTGTTCCGGAGACGATAATCGAATACAAATTGCCAAAGGTACTGCTAATGTAGTTGTTGACCCTGGAGAAAACGTTACTTGCGTGTTTACAAATACACGTAAGACTGGAAAAATTAGAATTAGTAAATCATTATTTCCTAGAAACGATTCAGGGGTATTCGATCTTAATATTGATGACGTGACTCACAAAAAAGATGCAGGACATGCAGAATCTACTGAATTCATTACCCTTCCTACAGGATCATATAATATCAATGAAACCGCAGGAACTGACACCGACTTAGATGACTATTTTAGCAGTTACAGTTGCTTATTAAATCAAGATCTACAATTACCCATAGGCAATTCAACAAACTTAATTGTTGACATATCTGACCAGGATATCATCGATTGTACCTTTTATAATCGTAGGGCTAACCAAGTTAATGTAACAAAATTCAATGACTACAATAGAAATGGAATAATGGAAGAAAATGAACCCACCTTGCCTGACTGGGAGATGAATCTAGTTAGTGAACTTCAATGTTCGATAATTCCTGAAGCAAGTTTGTTTAGTCGAATAATTAATGAAAATAATCGGCCATGTGATCCCGACTACTCATACGAAAAGTCGCAAACAACAATAGAAGACGGCACTTCAACATTTACGAATGTAAAACCTGGTGAAACGCACGTTCTTACAGAAACTCAAAAAGACAATTGGAGCTTGTCGGGTATATATTGTGAGCAAAATACGGAACTTCAAGAATCAAGCGATTCTGAAAATGAATTGTCGTTAGATATTGAATCATATGTGTTAATTGAGCAAAATGGTGATAGTGTATCAATTACAGCAAGTGAAGGTCGGACTGTTGAATGCTTTATTGGAAATTATACTGACAGTGAATTATTTTTAAGCAAAACAAATAATCAGATAGCTCCAGGTATTGCTGGTGATATCGTCACATACAGTTTGACCGTAACAGTACCGGAGAATGTAGACGAGTTATTCGATGTAGAAGTAGTCGACTTGCCTCCAGAAAGTGTTACTGTAATTCCAGGTTCTGAAACTGCCTCTTCTAATATTGCTAGTCATGATGTAGTAGCAGACATAGGTGCAGGACCGCAATATGCATCGCCGGGAAATTGGACAATTGGAAACCTAGTTCCTGGAGAAATAGTTACGCTGACCTACAGGGCACAGATAAACGCTACAACTGTAACCGGACAGTACCCTGACTTAGCATTTGCAGTTGGATACGACGACCCAACCCAAAATTTCCAACTTTATGCTAACGCAAATCAACCTTCACCATTTGTTGGTACAGACGTAGAAATAATTGCCCCTAAGCCTACTCCACAATTAGTAGATACTGGATCATCTATTCCGTTTATTAGTTACTTGATGTCATTAATTGCACTGGCAACGGTAACTGTGTTAAATGTTCCTAAAAAGAAAGGAGGTCTGGCATGAAACGGCTTATAGTTGCGACTCTATTTATTATGGCTTTTGTTTTAAGTTCATCAACCGCGTTGGCGGCACACTATTGGCAAATTACGATCTCTGATCCCACTACGACCGATCAAACACGTACGTTTAACTTAGATTATGCCGCATTATCCACTTCAAAAGAAGATAAAATAACAGTTAAACTATTGCAAGATGGGTCAATTATTGGAACGCAAACAACCATTGCAGGTGGTGATTCGGGTAGCTTTGCTATAGTAGTGCCGTCTGACGGAACTTTTGCGTATAGATTTGATGCAAGCAGTACTGACGATGGATCTTCAAAATCTACTAGTACCAAAGTAGTTTCAGTTGTAACTCCTGTCGAAGGACAGCCATCTGAAGTTACAACCACAACTACTGATCAACTAAATATAGGTGCTGGAACCGACAACATCAACCAAGGTGTAAATAACGATGAAGAAACTGACTCTGGAGAAGTTCGTGGTGTCACCGACGAACCTGGAGGTGCTGTAAGTGATGAAGCAGCAGTAGATGAAAAAAGTAATGACTCTGGATCAAATACCCTTCAATATGCAATTGGTGCGATTGTGGTTCTTGGCATTGGTTGGTATTTGTACACCTACTACAAAGCAAGTAAGATACAAGAATAGTCACCAATACTGTAATGAAAAGCGACAGGCTCCCCCTGTTGCTTTTTAATTTAACGTTAAAAAAGTAAGAAACTTAACTAAAAGTTGTTAATAAGCTTACTAAGATAAAGCTACCAACATTCAAGATTCAATAGCCACGTTGGAGTGAGGAGTATTCTTGGTGTCAAAAATAGGTAAATTTTTGATAAGCACATTCGTCTTCTTAATAACATTAGTTATGAATACAAGTCCTATACTTGCGTTAGACGAGCAAGAATTATTGAATAAAATCAATAGCGAACGTGTAACTATAGGTGCACAGAAACTAAAGATTAATACCAAATTGCAATTATCGTCAAAGTCTAAGATTGACGATATGTGTCAAAACAAATATTGGGCACACAATTCACCTAATAATTTAACTCCTTGGGATCATATAAAGGCCCAGGGTTATGATTATGAAATTGCAGGTGAAAACCTGGCTGCTGATTTCAAGACAACCGAAGGAGTTTTCTTAGCTTGGATGAAAAGTGAAGCCCACAAATCAACTATGTTAAACACTAGATTCTCTGAAATTGGCCTAGAGTCGACAGATTGTAACATAAGTCCATCTATTTCAAGTTTGGTTGTAGTGCATTTTGGTAGGCCAATTAGTGACGAAATTACCATATCGTTTGATACATTCATAGAATCGTCTATTCGTTCTGTATTGAGATCACTACCTGAATATCTTGGTTACGCTGAAATTGTCGACATGAAAACTAGCGATGTTAAGAAGTTTGATTCCTGATTATCGTGACGTGTTTGTTTTTTACTGAAATAACACCCTTTTTTTGGAATCTACCCATATGAAGTGATACTGTTTCACGTGTAAGATCAAGTATTTCTGCGATTGTTTTATGGGTTAAGGGTAATTTTATCAAGGTTCCTTCAGGTGTTTCTTCCCCAAACACATCTGCAAGATAATGAAGTTGATCAAGAATTTTCATGTTGGCTACACCAAGAGATATGCTTTCAAGGCGATGAATATAGCTATTAAGTCTAAGTCCAGCTGCGAGATAAAGATCTTTGTAGGCTGAAGGGTTTTTATCTAATTGTTCAAGAAATTGATTTTTAGATAGCGAGTGTATTTTTAACTCCGTAATAGCTTCATAATAGTACTGCTCGGGACCACTATATATATCCATTCCAAAAATATTTTTATAAACAGGTGTTAACGGAAAAATATCTTCAGGTCCATAAATAACTTGAATGCTTTTGTTACCTTCTTTTGTTATCAAGTATCGCTTAACATATCCTTCTGCAATAAGATGCAGTCCAGATTCATCTGCAAAACCATCAATAACCTGTCCACTAGGAAATGAACGCCGTGTTCCTGTTTGGAGCAATTTATATAGTACTGACTCTGTGCGGTTGTATCCCATGCTATTTACTATTATACGCTTGTTTTAGTTTGTGACCCATTGGTTGTAAATTGCTACTATTTTTTAATTTGAACATATAGCTCATCCACTTCAAAACCATTTTGACTAGATACAATTATTGCCCTAGATGCTTTATCGGTCATTGGACTATTAGTTTTTAGTCCTCTTCGGAGCTGTTTTTCTACCGTAGATTCCATCGCACTCAAAAATTCTTCAGTAGGAACGGTTTTACCCAAAAGAGATTTATA
>JBFJNW010000012.1:0-9759 GCA_041617975.1 Saccharimonadales bacterium (SeqCode) | reverse complement strand
TTACAACATCACTTTCTGGCTCTTCGGTAGTTTCCTCGATTTGTTCTTTTTCTGGTGTTGTATCCTCAACATCACGTGGTTTTTGTTCGCGTTCTGGACGCGGTTCGCCATTATCTACAATCTTTAGGTTATAGCGAGCGTCGTTTTTTGTTCCGAGTGCTCTCAGAAGCGTTCTTAATGATTGAGCGGTTGCTCCACGCTTTCCAATAACTCTTCCTAAGTCCTCTGGATCTACGGTAAGTTCTAACAATACGCCTTTTTCGTCAATAGTTCGTTCTATCGATACTTTGTCGGGGTTGCTTACTAACGATTTAACAATAAATTCAACAAATTGTTGATCAATACTTGTGGTCATTCGGTATTCCTCCTTAAGTTGCAGTTGTCTGCATATTATAACAAAAGACGCGAATTATCGCGCCTTTTTGATCTAAGAAAAATTATTAAAATTATTCTTTTGTTTCTTCTGCAGCTTCTGGTGTTTCTACAACTTCAGCTTTAGCTTCGACTTCTGGCTCACTTGGAGCTTCTTCTGCTGGCGCTTCTGCCTTAACTTCTTCTTTTGGCTGGTTCTTGCGTAGTTTTTCAGGGCTCTTAGTAGTGCTTTTTGCGCTATCAACAATTTTTACCCATGAAGGAAGCTTTACGCCATTTGCTTTTAGAATTCTTGCAACACGATCAGATGGTTGTGCACCGTTTTTCAAAAATGTTGCAGCTTTTTCAATGTCGATATTTACTTCTTTGGTGTGGGGATTGTAGTTTCCCAAATTCTGAACAACACGACCACTACTTGGTGTGCGTCGTGATTCTTGTACGATCATGCGAAATTGAGCATGTCCTTTACGTCCAGTTCTTTGCAATCGAATAGCTAACACTAAATATTCTCTCTTTCTTTAAACTCTCTAAGGATTTATAAAGTTATCTGCTGTATTCTACAGATAAGCACCCCTAATGTCAACTAGTCTTCTTCTGGTACTGCTCTAGTGCAGCTTCTGCTGCAGATACTTGACCAGCTTGCTTACTTGGTCCCTGACCCTTGCCTTTTAAAGTTCCGGCAACAAACACACCCACGGTAAAAATTTTATCGTGGTCTGGACCCACTTCGTCTAACACCTTGTATGAAGGCGTATGCCCATCTTGTTGTTGTACCAGCTCCTGCAAACTGGACTTTGGATCCATCCAAGAACCAGTTTTTAGTATTTCTTCAAATGTGATTAGCAGTGACTTATGAATAAAGTCCTTCGACGCCTCATAGCCCTGATCGACATATATCGCACCCACAACTGCCTCGAAGCTATTTGCCAATATTTGAGCCCTAGCACGTTCTGTACCGCGTTTTTCGCCTCTGCTAAGCCTTAGAAGCGGCTCAAAGTCGTTTCGCATAGCAGCCTCACCAATGCTCTCAGTTCGAACTAAAGCGCTTCGCCAGTTAGTTAGAATGCCTTCAGGCTCTTCGTAGTTTTTGTACAAAAACTCAGTAACAACTAATTCAAGTACAGCATCTCCTAAAAACTCCAACCGCTCATTGTGTTCTTTGACGGATTTACGATGCTCGTTTACGTACGACCTATGAGTAAAAGCCGTTATTAAGACCTCAATGTCGTTAAATGTAATTCCAAGTTTGTCTTTGGCAAACGTTATATATTTTTGCACGTCCATTACTATAAATTGTTATCCCGAATTTTCTTAAGACCCAATAATATTAATTTTCCAATATCTTCATACTCAATCTTGTCTAGTGCTTCGTTGGCTGGGAACCACTTGATTCCATTCATCCATTCTTCGGGGGTTAAGTCGTCTGTGTCGCCTTTTCCACGAACTAAAAAGATTTCTGTGGTCATTAGTACCAGACTAGACACTCTTCTGTATCTAAAATTGATTTTTCCAAGCCAGTTGAGCATATCCATCTCTTTAAGGCCTGTCTCTTCTGTTATTTCTCTTTTTGCAGTTTCTTTAGCTGTTTCGCCTTCTTCGATGTGACCTTTTGGTATAGTCCATCTATTTTTGGCATCTTGAATAAGCAAAATCTCTATTTGATTATTCTTACCACGACGAAAAATAACCCCACCAGCGGTTGGCTCGCGTACTACCTCACTAATTGTAGGCTTGCGAACAAACTTCTTTAGCCCCTTGAAGGGCTTACCGTTGAATGGCTTCGGTCGCTTCATTTCTTCTTAGCTTCCTTCTTAGGTTTCAATGTTTTTTTAGCTGTCGATGGCTTCTTGGCGGGCTTCTTTTCTTTACTGACTGGTTTTTTAGTAGCTACCACTTCTTCTTCACCATCTAAGTGTTGACGATATAGCGATCCAAGAACACCATTAATAAACTTGCTTGAGTTATCGCCTCCAAAAGACTTAGCTAGCTCGACAGCCTCGTTGATAACAACTTTTGGCGGGGTACCCTTTTCATGAAGCAATTCGTATGCACCAATTCTCAGCACTAGTCTGTCCATCCTTGCAATCTGATCTATTGGCCATTCCGGCGCCAGTGGCTGAATCATTTCATCGATGTCTTTTTGTTTATCGTTTACACCTTTTACTAGTACTTCAATAAACTTAACGTCATCGACCAGCTTTTTGTATCTGGTAATGTTGCGGTTTAGTACTTCTTCTAGGTCAAAAGATGTATCTTCTGAGGCTAGCCTAAACTCCTGCTCGTAGAGCGTTTGAAGGGCAATGATTCGACCAAGGTGACGATTCGCACTCATTTGCTACCTTTCTAATGCACGTTTATGTGTCTCTTTTAATGCAAAGCCTTGTACTGATTTACTTCTTAGCTTCTATTACTAGCTTATCAAGAATCAGGGCTTTCGAGAAGCACCTAAACGGCTATTCCTTGCCGGTTTCTTTCTTGGTAGTGCGTGCTTTCACTGGAGATTTAGCATTTACTGCGCGTGCAAGCTTAATAACATGATGGCTTCGGCGCATACCGGTCTTGCGAGAAGACGTCTGCTTCTTTGGTTGTCCCATAATAATCCTTTCTTAAAACTACTGTAAAAACTTACAAGCTATCATACGCTAACAGAGCTAAATAAGCAAGACATGCTTGACTTTTCATTGCGTTTATGCTATCATTGATTTATGGAAAATATTACGCCTAAAATTGGTTCTGATCACGATGATGAAATATTTATCAGCGAAAGACTTCCTATTGGATTAGGTCGCTCAGGAATTGATTCGTTAATCGACAGAGTAGCTGCTGAAGAACTTTCAAGAACGACTGACGAAATAAAGCCTACTAAGCAAGCTGTAGATTTATACTCTTTGCCAAGTCCATGGGATGTAAGGGGTACATTAAATTATGCTCTTGACGGATTAAAAGCTTTAATAGCTCGGCGCAATGAGGAACAAAACGACCCAAATAGTCGACATAGCTCCAATCGCTGGTAATAAATAAGGCTTAAACATGCGTAGAAAAAATGAATTTGAAGGCATTGAGCGACATCAAGCTATGGTAGATGCACTTGCTACTCCTTTAGAAGTTGCTCGAGAGAACAATCGATCAAGAGATCGATGGCTTGGAGCGCGCATGGTCGGTACAGTTATCGGCACTTATCGCGCAGCTTCAGAATTACAAAAGATCGCAGATCATGAAGCAGCCGTCTATGAAGCACGATTTGGAAATCCAAGCATGGAACAAGTCAGGTACACGGTAGATCTGGGTTTACCAGTAAACGTACAAATGTCCAGAGATGACATTTTTAAAAAATAGAGCTAGACGACGAAGTTTACTAATCTACCTGGAACAACAATTTCTTTTTTGATGTTTGATTCGCCAAGGTGCTTCTGAACGTTTTCTTCTGCTTTTGCAATTTCTAATATCTCGTCTTTTGAAGCGCCTGCACCAACAGAAATGTTAGCTCGTACTTTACCGTTTACTTGTACAACAATAGTAATCTGATCACTTACTAATTTAGAATCATCATATTTAGGCCAATGATCTGAATGCACAGAGTCATCGTGACCTAGTTGCTCCCAAAGTTCAGATGCAATGTGTGGCGCAAAGGGGGCAACCAATTGAACCATTGTCTCCAATGCAAATCTCCAACCATTTACATCCGTAAAACCATCACTCTCTTTAACTTTATACATAGCATTTACTGCTTCCATCATTGCTGCCACGGCCGTATTGTATTTAACTGCCTCGATGTCTTCGGTGACTTTTTTGATAGCTTGATGCGTTGCTTTTTCTAATTCTGGTGATGTCTGGGCTTGATCTTGTTTAGATTCATTAAATTCTTGAACCAACGTCCAAATACGGTTTAAGAATCTATAGCAACTTGGCAATCCGTCATTATTCCAAGGAGATTCTACGTCCGGCGGGGCAATAAACATTATATAAGTCCTTAGTGCATCTGCACCGTAGCCAGAATCCACCACTTCCAATGGATCAATTCCGTTGCCTTTACTTTTGCTAAAGAAAGTACCGTCTTCAGCGAGAATTTTAGCGTGGAAATACATACGCTCAAAAGGCTCAGGTGTACCTGTTAATCCCTTATCGTAAAAGAATCTTGTGAAGAATCTTGCATACAGTAAATGCGCTGTTGCATGATCACCGCCATTATAAAAATCTATCGGTAGCCACTTTTTAGCTCGCTCTGGATCCCAGGCTTGGTTGTCGTCATTTGGCGATAGATACCTTAGCTGATACCAGCTCGAGCAAACATAGCCATCCATAGTGTCTGTTTCCCGCTCTGCTGGCTTATTGCATTTAGGGCACTGCACATTTAGCCAGTCACTGGCTTTTGCAAGCGGACTTCTTCCATCGCCACTAGGCTTATAATCTTCAATTTCTGGCAACACCACTGGTAGTTGCTCCTCGGGAACGCCAACAGCTCCACAATCATCACAATGAATAATCGGAATTGGTGCACCCCAATATCTTTGTCGGCTAATCAACCAATCTCTAAGTTTATAATGTACTTTTTCTTCTGCTTTTCCAGATTTGACCAATTTATCGATTATTTTGTCGCGAGCCTCTTTAAGATTTATACCGTCAAACTCACCGGAATTTGCCATTATGTATTTATCTAATTGAGGCTTAATATCTTTGGCATAATTAACAAATTCCTCAGACGAGGTTGTGTACACAACTGGCAAGTCATATTTTTGAGCAAATGTATAGTCACGATCATCTTGCCCCGGAACTGCCATTATTGCCCCAGATCCATACCCCATCAACACATAGTCGGCGATCCAAACTGGAATTTTTTCGCCATTTGCAGGGTTAATTGCATATAAGCCTTTTACTTCTACGCCGGTTTTTGTTTTTTCTTTTTCTCTATCAAGGTCGCTTTTTCGGAGTGCATGCTGAACATATTCATCAATTTCTTGGCTGTTATCGGCATGCTGAGCATACGTACTGATTAAAGGATGTTCAGGAGCTATGACCATAAAAGTAGCGCCAAAAATGGTTTCTACGGCTGTCGTAAACACATCAAGGTGGTAATCTTTGGTTCCAAGACCTTCAACCGGAAAAGATACAATCGTTCCTTCGCTGCGCCCAATCCAATTCTTTTGTGCAGTCTTAACCCAAGGGGTCCATTTTAATTGGTCAGTGGCTTCAAGTATTTCATCTGCATAATCTGTAATTTTGAAAAACCATTGATTTAAACTTCTCTTGGTGACCTGGGGATCGTCCTCTCCATCGTGTCTCCAGCACTTACCAGCAGTTACCTGTTCATCAGCAAGAACCGTCTTACATTGATCGCACCACCACTGCATGCTTTCTTTTTGATATGCCAACTTTTCTTTGTGTAACTGTAAAAAGCACCACTGCGTCCACTGATAATAATCTGGCTTACTGGTATCAATTTCTTTTGTCCAGTCCATGCTCCAGCCCATTCGGCGATATTGTTCATGATAGCTAGCAATTGCTGCGTCTGTAGTTTGCCTTGGTGGTGTGCCGGTTTTAATAGCATAATTTTCTGCAGGCAGCCCAAATGAATCAAACCCAACAGGCGAGTAGGCTTCATAACCTTGCTGGCGCTTAAATCTCAACAAAACGTCAGGAATTGTAAAGTTTTTAGCATGCCCGAGGTGGATCCCTGCCCCACTTGGATAATTAAACATACCGAACCCGATGTATTTTTCCTTAGAACTATCTAGATCCGCAACATAAGTACCCTGGTCTTCCCAGATTTTTTGCCATTTACCTTCAATGTCTTTTGGAGAATATCGATTCATATCTGTTCAATGCTACCGTAAACAGTGGTCACTGACAAGACGCTTCAGTTAACCGACAACTGTTCGCCACTCTGGATGTGAATTATTTTTTCCATTTTGAATATCAGCGTAGGCTGCTTGAAGTTTTTTGGTAACCGGTCCAATCTCTCCAGTTCCAACACTTCTTTTATCGATACTAATTACAGGAGTAATTTTTGCACTGCTACCACAGAGAAACGCTTCATCAGATTTATATAATTCAGTTCTATCGATGCTTCGCTCCTGAGTAGTTATGCCAAACTCGGGTGCAAGTTCTAAAATTGTGTCGCGGGTTATACCCTCCAAAATATCAGTTGAAGTATCTGGAGTTACAAGAACACCGTTTCTAAGGATAAACAAGTTTGCTACCGTTCCCTCGGCAACGTGCCCGTTGTGATCTAATGCAAGCGCGTCATCATATCCGTTAAGTAGCGCCTCGTTTTTCATCAACGACGCATTAACGTAACTGCCGTTTACTTTGGCTTTTGCTGGAATTGAGTTGTCCGAGTTACGCACCCAGCTAGATATACAAAGATTCGCGCCTGTCATAGGCAAAATCTCGCCCATAGGATAAGCATAAGCGCTCAGGCTATTTTTGAGCCCGTGAATCTTAGTGCCAGCTACAAGCTCGTCTATAAAAACAGTGACACGAATTAGGGCATTTTCCTTAATGTTGTTAGTTCTTATTAGCTCTTTCATTGTTTTCTCGAAGCGCTCAAAGCTCCAATCATCTGAAAAACTGTCAAAATCCATAATTTTTGCCGAGTTAACAAGTCTTGCGTAATGTTCTTTAAGCCTAAAGGCATAAAGTTTTTTATCAATATCGTTCCAATTTACGCTAAACACCGTATAAACTGACAATCCGTACAGAACAGGCGAGCTTGCAATGCTTACATTCGCCTCGCTGAACGGAACAAATCCATCCCTAAAGTAAACTTGCATATCAGTGAATTTATCCATGTTTAGATTTCTTTCTTTAGTTTCTTACTCATTTAGATACCATTTTAACAAATTCAGTTACAAGGTCTTGCATTTCAATCCCTGCAGTTCTTGCAGATAACGGATACAGGCTAGACGAGGTCATCCCTGGCATTGTATTAATCTCTAGCACAACTATTGATCCATCGTTTCTAACAATCATATCCGTTCTAGACAAATGCCTACAGCCCATTAGTTTGTGCACCTTAAGAGCTAGTTCTTGTGCTTCTACTTGTTTGCTTGGGCTGAGTGAAGTGGATGGGCATATTTCTTTGGTTTGACCATTGTACTTGTTCTCGTAGTCAAACAACCCATCAGCTGGAGGCTGAATCTCTATTACGGGCAAAGCACGGTTGCCGAGTACTGGAACCGTTATTTCAACTCCTTCAACATATTCTTCAATGATTACTCGATCATCGAAACCAAAAACTTCATGTTCGCTAATTTTATAATCCGGGTCTTTCACGACCCATGTTCCTATACTCGAGCCACCATTAGATATTTTAATAACGTGGGATTTATTCCTAAGTACATGAGAGTTAAAATTTTCTCGGCTCAGCGCATCTCCGCGCGGAATTAATATCGAATTTTTATGTAAATGTTCGCGCGTTACATGCTTGTCGAAACAGTTTTTGGAAACTAATGGATCAGAACCTAAATATGACAATCCGGCATCCTCTAAGTGCTGTTGCAGCTCTCCATCTTCCCCGCCACGACCGTGCAGAATTGGAAATACAATATGTTTTTTGATGTCTAGGGGTGGGATCTCAGTAGCAGAATTTATATCAAATTCTAATACTTCAAATTTACTTAATTTTAAAGCCTCAAAGACAGCCTTTCCTGACCTAATAGACACTTCTCTTTCGTCAGAGTCACCTCCATATAGCACTGCAATGATTGGCATTATTTACTCGATTCGAATTGCTTTTTCTTCTTCATGAGCCAATCGTCCGATTGACGAACTAACTTGACTTGATCATGAGAATTTTTAAGTATAGATTTTAGCGCTTCCTCGGCAAATACTCCATTTTGCGAACCTTTTGCAAGTATTACGGATTTTGGCTTCATGGTGTGACGAATAAACATCCCTGCTTCGTAAGGATTTGTAAAAGAATGCACCGTGCAGCCATTCTTAGTAGCTTCTGGAGCAAGATATTTATTTGCCTGAGTGCCGATAGTAACTAATAAATCTATATTTTGAGGTTTGCACATTTTACCTATTTCTTTATGTGCAGATTCAGAAACAGCTCCAAGTTCGTTCATAGATCCCAAAATTGCTATCTTTTGAGCACCATTATGTGAATATAGTACGTCCAGAGCCATTTTAACCGCCTCAGGGCTAGAGTTATATGTATCATCGATAATTATCGAGTCATGTATGCCAGGAAGCTGTTGCAGCCGACCAGGGACTGACGTCAAAACTGCATCTTCTAATACTGCGCTGATTTTTTTAGGGTCAGAAATACCAAGAAAGCTCATAACGCCCAATATTGCAGCCAATGTGTATTTTTTGGGCAAAGATAAAACTACATCCTTAGCGGCAAATATTGATTTATTTTGCATACTTATTGTAAATGAGCCCTTTGATGCTCCATCATGAATATTTATGTGTGCTTTTGCACTGGTGCCATAAGTCATGCAGGTTAAATCACTTGGCAGTTTTGCCAGATATTTTGTTGCAACAAGGTCCGAGTTAAGTAGTAATTTTTTAGCAAATTTAGCAACTGACAGCTCTTCTTCGGCGACAGCATCGAGATCATTAAAATATTCCATATGCTCAGGTGTCACAGCCGTAACCACGACAAGATCAATATCAAGATACGAAAATTTAGATATTTGACCTGGACCATCCGTGCCAAGCTCTAAAACAACGTAATCGAACTGATAATCCGTTCTCAGCTGTTTTTCGTTAAGATAAATTATCTTTAACCAACTTAAAGGATTCATGAGAGAGCTTGGATTATTGTGGCCAAAGAATATCAGTGGCACAGTGACTCGGTCGTTATAATTACCCGACTGATATTGCACATTACCGATTTTTCCAAGGGCGTGCGATATAGCAAGCTTTGTGCTTGTTTTGCCAATACTCCCAACAACAGCAAAAGTCTTAAATGAACTAATGCGTTGCAATCTTTTGACCTGCCACTCCAGTATCCGAGAAATTATGTTCCTGAAAATCTTTTTCATTCCAAGATCAGTATACTCTAGAGTTCGAATCCGTTTAAGACTCCCTCAAATAATGGCGTTGGAGTGTAGGACTGTCCCTCGTCATATAGCTGTGAGTCATATTGACCAGTCATTGATTGGTTGTAGGCTTCGTAGATCGTACCCATTACTTCAATTAGCGATAATGCACCTTCTGGTTTCTGAACATTTAGAGGTTCATTATTTGGTGATACTTTGATCGATCCTTTAACCGTATATGCAGTACCGTCATTGCTTTTTGCATCTATCTTAATTTCCGCACTTTGGTCTTTAGTGTTTACCGCAAAAGTAAAAGCAGCCTCTCCATCATCTGATACTCCCTTAATCCTAAGCGGGAATTCGTCTCCTCCCTCATACAAAAGTGAAACGTCTACAT
>JBFJNW010000011.1:0-9788 GCA_041617975.1 Saccharimonadales bacterium (SeqCode) | reverse complement strand
TCCGGAAGTGCCAATAACTGAAATGCCTGCAGTCAAACCTCCACCTATACCGCCCGTAGAATTGCCTCCAGTTCCTCCAGCGGCACAAGCTGCGGCATTGGAGCAAAAAGAGCTGCAATCATTACCAAATCGGAAAATGCCATATTCGGAATTTGCAGCAAATAAAGAAATCATGATAGCTAATTTGCCTACAATTGAAAGATTAAATCAGGGTTGGGGTGGGATGCATTTTTATTCTGACATAGAGGAGCAACTGGAACATATAAATTATTTGGACAACGAAGTAAACCTAAGCATTGATGGTTATTAC
Source organism: Saccharimonadales bacterium (SeqCode) (assembly GCA_041617975.1). Classification (GTDB taxonomy): domain Bacteria; phylum Patescibacteriota; class Saccharimonadia; order Saccharimonadales; family JAXHNE01; genus JAXHNE01. The sequence goes on along the minus strand of JBFJNW010000011.1, from coordinate 9,478 downwards.
AATTTTGAACAAACTTTAGATCGTAGTCGAATGAATGCTTTCAAGGAAGGTCGGGGGCAGTTTGATCCAAAAATGGTTGTATGGCATTGGACCGGCATGGATTACAGAGACGTTGAACATTTTATTCATAGTATGAGAAATCGAGAAATTGATGGCAAAAAGGTAGACTTGGGGGTTCAGGGGTACGTTCATTCAGATGGATCAGCTCACCAGTTAACGCCAACCATGAGCCATCGTCAACCACACGCACTTTATATGGATGAGTTTTCTGCTGGGATAGAGATTAACACTGGTGACTATAATTCAGAAACAGGTCCATCTCCTTTATTTAACTACAATCCTGATACTGTTACTCCGGGGTTATATATGGCAATGTATATGTTTAGAGAGTTTAAGATTCCTATCAATGAACATACTTTTTTGAGTCATCACAGCGGTGATTTAATTTTTGTAAACCCATACTACAATCCACGCACTGGGGAGTTTAGTTCACCTGAGGGCTATAAACCACCAGGAATTAGAAAGCATGATGTTATACCTCCGATGACGTCGATGCTGTTAAGAAAACTCCAAAATCTCGAATCAGAATTTGCTACTGCAGCATAAAAATAACTCTTGTATAATCAACCTATAAAGTTTTATTTACCTATAAATTATCAAGGAGATTCATGCCAGAACTCAAAACTAAGAAAAACGATGCGAGTGTAGAAGATTTTCTTAGTTCGATTGATGATGAGCAAAAGCGTGCTGATTCTTTTGCGATACTAGATATTTTTAAAGAAGCAACTAACCAAGAGCCAAAAATGTGGGGCAGTAGCATTATTGGGTTTGGGGAAATGCCATATAAACGTGCCGATGGAAGCAGTCATGTCTGGATGAAAACCGGTTTTAGTCCACGTAAACAGAACTTAACCCTTTATATAATGACTGGATTTGACGAATACGCAGAATCTAGCGGATATGATCCAAAGCCACATCTGGAAAAACTTGGGCCTCATAGCACCGGAAAGTCTTGTCTATACATAAAAAGACTTTCAGATGTAGACACATCGGTACTAAAAAAGTTAATATCAGAATCTTATAAATCACAAGAAAGCACTTGCTAATGAAAAGTTTTGTAAAAAAAATATTCGCCAAGCAATTCCATATTGATAGAAATCAAATAGATGAGGCCAGAAAATACATTGATTCCTACTGGGCTAACCTAACCAGGGAAAACAAAAAAGATAATGACAGTTTAATAGGTCTGCCTAATCCATATATTGTCCCGGCACACGAGGAAGGACGTGAATTTGATTTTAACGAAATGTATTATTGGGATGCTTACTTTACCGTTCAAGGAATGCTAGACGAAGAACACAAAAAACTCGTACTTGGTATGCTGGATAATCTGTTATTTATGTTCAAGAGATTTAAAATTATTCCAAACGCCTCAAGAACATATTTGATGGGCAGGAGTCAGCCGCCACTGCTTACAAGCCTTATTTGGGATATTTATGATGCATACAAGATGGATTTAAAATGGCTAGAGGATTGTATTAAAGTTGCAGAGGAAGAATATCAAACGGTTTGGATGGGCACGGCCAAACCAAATAACCGAAAAGTTCATAAAGACTTGAGTCGTTACTATGACATTAATCAACTACATGACTTAGCAGAAGCAGAAAGTGGCTGGGACATGAATCAGCGATTTAACCGTAGGGCGCTAGATTTTCTGCCGGTGGATTTAAATGCTTTGCTTTTTAAATACGAAACGGATTTTGCAAGGTTTTATAGATTAAAGGGCGATACGCGCTCTGCCGCTAAATGGGATGTGCTATCAGTTGCTCGTCAAAAAACCATGAATTCCTTGATGTATTCAGAATTAAAAAACTGGTTCTATGATTATAATTACTTTAAAAAACGAAAAGGCACAGTTTCTTCCCTAGCTGGCTTTTATCCAATGTGGGCCGGAATGGTTAGCGAACGACAAGCCAAGGAAATGGTCAAAACACTCAGAAAATTTGAACAAAGAGGCGGACTTGCTACAACTGACGTTCAACCGCTTAATCAATTTATGCCGGGTACAACTCCAACTCAATGGGCGTTTCCAAATGGTTGGGCTCCATTGCACTTTATGGTTATTGAAGGGTTACAAAGATATGGATAATACAAAGAAGCAGAAAACATAGCCCTAAAGTGGATCAAGACAAACGTGGACTGGTTTACTGAGCATGGAAACTTTCAGGAAAAATACAACGTCGTTCAGCCAACTAAACCAGCTGTAAAGGGCGTTTACCCAACTCAAACAGGTTTTGGGTGGACGAACGCCGTTTTTGAGCGTTTTTGTAAAGAATTTATTGATGAAAAATGAGCCAGAAGTTTTGCCATGTGATGGTAAGCTTGCTTTTGATACAAAGCGTCAGGCAGAAGCAGAAGCAACCGCTACCCAGTGGCGACATGGATCACTAGTAAAAGCTTACAATTGCAAATATTGCCAGCTATGGCACTTAGCTAGTGCTAACTCTAGTATTCAGTAAAATTAACAGATATACTGGGACAGTAAAAGTATCTAATTTGCTACTTAGAAATTATTTTTAAAGATAATTTGGCTTAGGTGTTTTTATTTAGTGAAAAGGAATTAATCAATGAATTATTTTGTAACCACATCAATACCATACGTTAACGGTGAGCCGCACATTGGGCACGCATTAGAATTTATACAGGCAGACGTGCTAGCTAGATATGCGCGCCAACAAGGAAAGCCAGTGTTATTTAGTATTGGTACAGATGAACATGGTGGAAAAATAGAAGAAAAAGCCACAGAACTTGGAATTACTCCACTTGATCTTGCGTCGCAAATGAGCGGTAAATTTAAACTAATTGCAGAACAGCTAAACATTAGTAATGACAGATTCATAAGAACCACAGATAAAGGCCACGAACAGCGTGCAGCATTGATTTGGGAAGCATTAAAAAAAGATATATATAAATCATCCTATGAAGGGCTTTATTGCACAGGTTGCGAGGCATTCGTAACCGAGGCTACAGCAAAAGAAAATAATAATGTCTGTCCAAATCACAATAAGCCTTACGAAAAAATTAAAGAAGAAAATTATTTTTTTAAGCTCTCGAGCTATGGAGCAAAAATCCAGAAAGCTATCGAGGACGGAAGCTTTAAGATAGTTCCAGCTAGCAGAAAGCACGAGATTCTTAACGTTATTAAAGACGGCCTGGAGGACATTAGTATTAGCAGGCCAAAAGAAAAAATCGGCTGGGGAATACCCGTGCCTGAGGATAAAAAACAAGTTATGTATGTGTGGTTCGAGGCATTGATGAACTATATAACTGTACTTGGCTATCCAGAACACGAAGATTTTAAAAAATACTGGCCTGCAAATGTTCAGGTTATCGGAAAAGATATTTTGCGATTTCATGCTGCTATATGGCCGGGAATGTTGCTTGCACTTGAATTGCCGCTACCAAAAATTTTGTATGTTCATGGATTTGTCGCCGGAGAAGGTGGTGTAAAAATGAGCAAGTCGTTAGGAAATGTTGTTGCTCCTCAGGAAATCCTAGATCAATATACAGCAGATGTAGTTCGGTATTATTTCTTGAGGCATATCCCAAGCTATGGGGATGGTGACTTTAGCTGGCAAAAATTACGCGATACGTATAATAGCGAACTTGCTAATGAACTTGGTAATGTTGTTCAACGAACAGCTGTAATGATAGAAAAATATCAAGAAGGGGTTATCGGTGTTATTCCTCCTGCAGAGCACGACGTTGCAGAATATGAGCGCGCACTTGAAGAATGCCGATTCGATAAAGCACTAGAGGAAGTATGGCACCAAGTTCGAGGCTTAAATAAATACATAGAAGACGAAAAACCGTGGACTATAGCCAAGGACGGTGATTCTGATCACTTGCGCGAAGTCTTAGCCTATCAAGTATCGGCGATTTTGCAGATTGCAGATATGTTATTGCCGTTTATTCCAGAAACAGCAGAAAAAATAGCATCAATATTTAAGGAAGGCCTTATACAGCCTATCGAAGGAACATTATTCCCGCGAATGGACGCAGATTCTAATACAAGTTAGCCTAGACGTATAGTATGGAATTTATTGATACACATTGTCATATTCAGCAGGCAACACCTGCCAAAACCGACCAGGATTATGTAGCTAAAAAATGGAATGACGGCGGATTTGATTCTCCTGAGCCATTGATAAGTAACGCCCAAAAACTTGGAGTGAGGGATTTTGTATGTGTAGGCTGTACGCTAGACGACAGTAAATTAGCAATTGAACTAGCAACAAAAAACCAATATTGCGTGGCTAGCATAGGAATACATCCACACGAGGCTAAAGACCATTTAGATGAGGAAATTCAGGCCGAATTTGCGGGTTTGGCGATAAACGAAAACGTCGTTGCGGTCGGCGAATGCGGGCTGGACTATTTTTATGAGCATTCACCTCGGGCTGAGCAGATAATTCTGCTTGAATTTCAGCTAAACTTGGCTAAAAAGCATAATTTACCAGTTATTTTTCATGTTAGGCAGGCTTTTGATGATTTTTGGCCTATATTTGATAAATACGACGGCCTTAGAGGTGTGTTGCATAGCTATACCGATGATAAGGCAAATATGGAGAAGGCTTCATCTAGAGGGCTTTACATTGGCTTAAACGGAATAATGTCCTTCACAAAAGACGATTTTCAGCTCGAAATGGCGAAAGCTGTGCCCTTAAAAAAATTACTGCTAGAAACAGACGCTCCCTTCTTGACTCCTAAGCCTTATCGTGGTACAATCTGCGAGCCGAAACATGTGGTGGACACAGCAAAATTTTTAAGCATATTAAGAGGCGAACCTCTTGAAGAGCTTGCTGCGGCCACAACACGTAATGCAAAGGAGTTGTTTGGGCTATGAGTTTTAATCCATTTGAAGCATTAGAGCGAACATTTGAGGGATCTCAAAAAGTATTTGAGACGCTTCTTCAAAGAGACGCTGAAATCACTGAAGCAGAAAGACTGCTTGGATTTGCTGTAGGACATATTCATGAATTAACACATGATCAAAATGCACTTGGCGAAAGTGCACTACAATTCGCAAACGAAACCCCCGCACCAGCTCCAAGGCAACCACTTGAAGTAGTAACGCCTATTACAACAGACGAAGAACGAGCCATGCAGCAGCATGTCAATAATGTATTCGAAGAGCTGAATCTTGACGCCCTAACTATTGCTAGAGACAAGCTAGATAAAGCATTCTTAACAGAACCAACTCAAAATTCTACACAATGGATAGAAAAACTTAGTGATTCAAGCCTAGTATAAGGAAATTATATGATACAAAAAATGTTTAAGGGCATTGTCAAGTCACGAGAAGAACAGCGTCAAGCTGTATTGCTTCGTAAGTTAATGCGCCAAGAAGCTGAAATTGGTGGCCAGATATTTGGTCCTGTTCGCCCCGGCGGAAGACGAGAATTCTTTTGCTTAGATAAGCATACATGGGTGTGGCATGAAGAGTGGGATGACGAAAAGGGCGTACGTCAGGTTAAAACAACACGTTATGACGTGCGAGCCGATCAAATTATTAAATCTCAAGACGGAAACTACACTCACGTTACTAAACAAGAGGCGCTTAATTTACGAGAAGCAGCCAGAATTTACCGCGAACGAACTAGTGCGGAAATTTATAACAACGTTAAATCTGCCTAAAACAACAGATTAGCTTGGTATAGTTATTAGAATGAGTTTATCGATATATTTAGATTATGCAGCTGCAACACCACTAGATGGTGAAGTGCTTGAGGCGATGAAGCCGTACTTTTCTGAACTTTTTTACAATCCGTCTGCTACGTATTTAAATGGCAGAAAAGTAAAAGATGCGCTCAGCGAAGCACGTGCAATTATTGCTGGACACCTTGGTTCACGACCAAGTGAAATAATTTTTACTGCAGGTGGAACTGAAGCTAACAATCTAGCTATAAATGGAATAATGGGTCAATATCCTGACGGCGGAATAGTCGTTGCTGCCATAGAGCACGATTCTGTTTTGGTGCCAGCTCAACAAAGCGAAAAGCTTACTCTAGTTAGCCCAAATCAAGATGGAATTATAACAACCGAAGCCCTGCGAAAAGCCATAAAAGACGATACGGTCTTAGTTAGCATTGGTCTTATAAACAACGAAATAGGGGTCGTGCAGCCGATTAAAGAACTTGCGATGGTGATCGAAGCAATCAGACAGCAACGAAATGAATCCGGAAATTCTAACCCTTTATTTTTTCATACCGACGCATGTCAGGCTGGCAATTACGTAAATTTGCAAGTTGGTAAGTTGGGTGTCGATATGATGACAATCAATGGTGGTAAACTTTACGGTCCAAAACAATCTGGGGCTTTGTATATTCGTGCAGGATTACGGCTTACTCCATTAATTAAGGGTGGCGGGCAAGAATTCGGGTTACGAAGCGGGACAGAGAACGTCGTAAATTCCATTGGTCTTGCAGTGGCGCTAGCAAAAGCCCAAAAAATCAAAAATGATGAAGTCGAAAGGTTAGCAACTCTACAACAAAAACTCGTAGATGAATTAACTAATAACTTTCCTGATGTATGGATTAATGGCTCGCTTAAGAACAGGTCTTGCAATAATATACACGCGACATTTCCTGGCGAGGACAATGAACGTCTAATGATGATGTTGGATGAACGTGGAATTCAATGCGCAACTGGATCAGCATGCAGTGCTAGCAAAGATAAGCCATCACATGTTTTAACCGCAATCGGATTATCTGATGCTGACGCGCGTTCAAGTCTGCGCTTTAGCTTTGGTCGTCAGACTACAATTGAGCATATTGATGAACTTGTTAGTGCATTAAAAGACATCATAAGCTAAACTAAAGAGCTTGCGCTTATAACAACTTATCTCGTATACTGTATCTGTAAATTTATTATGAAAACAAAAATACGCCACTACTTTACACCCCAGCGATTGATTGCTGGGAGTGCGCTAGTGCTTTTGATTGCTCTTAGTTTAAGAGTTGATGTTTTGTTTGCTCAGGCTTTTACTCAAGGATATGCTTCAGATGCTGCACTTCAACGCGGAATGATCGTCAAAATAGTAGAATCCGACACAACTAAAGTAGAACCGGTGTCGCAAGAAACTGCCGAAGGCGCCTACGGAGTAGTTGTGGATAAAAATGATGCACCTGCAACACTCTCTACTGAAGCCCAGCAAGTATTCATTGCATCTAATGGCAAGTTTGATATTTTAGTTAGCAATCAAAATGGCTCTATCAAACCTGGAGATTATATTGTCGTATCATCTATTAATGGAATCGGCATGAAAGTAGATGAGGTTCAGCCGATAGTTGTTGCAAGGGCACTTGACGGTTTTGAAGGTGGAGGTGGCGATAGTGTAAGCCAAGCAAAAGTAGGAGAACAGACAGTTCAGATTGGTCGGATTCAAGCTGACATTAATGTAGCAGGAAATCCACTTCAGAAACCACCCGTAAAGAAATTACCCGATTTGCTACAAAAAGCTGCAGAGGCTGTAGCTCAAAAACCAGTGAGCACAGTTAGAGTTTATATCGGCCTGACACTACTTATTGTTAGTTCAATTGTTTCTGGAACTTTATTGTACGGAGGAGTCAGAAGTGCCATTACTTCTATTGGTCGTAACCCTCTTAGTAAGAAATCTATCATCCGCGGAATGTTCCAAGTTATCATTGTGGGAATGTTGATTTTTATTGTCGGTGTTTTTGGGGTATATTTAGTACTGAAAATATAAGCATAAGCGAAGGTGGGAAATACAGGTGAGTGTTGCGGTACTCGTTACGTTGCTAACAATCATAGCTGTTGGTACGGGTTTAAGTATGTGGCTGACGCTTCGCGGCCCAAGTAAAAAGCCTGACACAGATCGTGGACAGTTAGTTGAGGGCGCCGCAGAAGAAGTTGAGCATATTTTTAATGACGAGTTTCGTGAAGAACTACGCAACAGGGGTAGACTGCACTTTGAGAAGATCATTGGCGAGAACGCCATGTTCTTGCAACAAGACCTAAGACTCACTACGTCTCAGCTTAATGAATACATGAAAAATGAAATTACTGTAAAGCTTCAGGACGAATTCCAGAAGTATGAAGAATCGATTACCGATGCCAAGGACATGGCCATTGAGGCAATAAGCAAGACCCAGACAGCGCTTGAAGAACAGCGTCAAATGATGAGTCAGCAAATCCAACAAGAAATCGCCAATGAGCGTCAGAGGTTATTGAGTCGTTTCGAAGATAACATGGCGGATATTGTAAATCACTACGTTTTAGCGGCAATAGGTGATCAAATTGATCTTAATGATCAGCTTGAATTTATATTGAGCGATCTTGAGACAAACAAAGAGGCAATTATTCGAGATATTACTGGCGGAGCATAAAGATGGATCAAGCAAAACAAAAATATGAATTACCGCTCGGAATCGTCAGCCGAGTAGATATTGGCCGACTGCTTCGTGAGATAGATGCGTTAAACACATTTATGAAGTCAGCTGAAGTGAGAGTTCCTGGTACCCAGCCACAATTACCTAAAACTAGTAAATTGCTTGATGAATTTCTAGAAATAAACAAAAAGAGTGCATTAAAGCCAGATGATAGAGAAGAAGTTCAACATTATTTATCAGAATTAAGAGACCAGGCTCCTACAATTCATATGAGCTTTAGTGCTGACCCTTCTCCATTGTTTACTGAGAGACTCGTTAGTTGGTTGCGTCAAAACATACATCCCTCATTATTACTTCAAGTAGGGCTACAGCCAACAATTGGCGCTGGAGTGTTAGTTAGAACCACTAATAAGTTTTTTGACTTTAGTTTGCGTGAATATTTTGCCGATAAAAAACCAGTTTTACTTGCCAAAATGCGTGCCGCAGAATCTAATGCAGAGTCTGATAGCGCTACACAAAACGTGCCAACACAAAATCAAGATGAAGCAGCTCCAACAACTCAAGCGACTCAGCTAGCAGTTGAAAATGAATCGATTAAAGCAAGTGAAGAGTCTGCTGAATCTGTTACAGAAGTCGAGGCAAGCAAATCAGTAGCTGATGAAGCACCAAAGGAAGCTAAAGATGAAACGAGTAGTGCGCTTGATGCCACAAATGATCAAAATACTACATCCGAAGCTAGCCAGCCATCGCAAACTACCGAACCAGAATTAGCAGAACCTGTCTCCGCCGAATCCACTCCAGATCCAATTGCCACCTCTCCAGAGGTTGCAGTCGCTGCTACTGAGATAGAGCCAGAAGTAGCTCCACAAACAACTCCTGAAATAGTTGCAACAGAAGATCCACATCATCAGTCAGCTCCACAACCGGTTCAGGCGGAAAAAGCAACAGAAAGCTTAGTAGAGCCATCAATTGACACTCGGTCCCCACAAGAAATACTCGACTCAAACACAAGGGCTGATGCTGAAAATAGTCAACAAGGACAGCAATCATGAATTCTGGAAACCAGC